>SLPP01000389.1 GCA_007131945.1 Paracoccaceae bacterium
CGGAGTGCTCCCAGTCCGGCGGAGTCGAGGTCGCGAGACGACCACAGCCACACCATGAGCTCGGCAGTTTCGAAACGCTGCGTGGGAGAACGAAAGAGGCATTTGAGGCCGTGGCCTGTCGGCATGATCGGATCCTCGCAATCAGCGCCATCGAGGCGAGACGTTTTCCGCATGACGGGTTTCTTTCTCGCCATTTTGGCAAGATGATGGCTCAGATCCGCTCCACCGCGACCGCCGTGCCCTCGCCGCCGCCGATGCAGATCGCGGCGACGCCGCGTTTCAGTCCCCGCGTCTCCAGCGCGTTCAGCAGGGTCACAATGATCCGCGCCCCCGAGGCGCCGATCGGGTGGCCGAGCGCGCAGGCGCCGCCATTGACGTTCATCCTCTCGCGCGCGATTCCCATCTCGCGCATGAAGGCCATCGGCACCACCGCGAAGGCCTCGTTGACCTCCCAAAGATCCACGTCCTCGACCGACCAGCCAAGCCTTTCCAGGAGCTTCTGCGCCGCCGGCACCGGCGCCGTGGTGAACCAGCCGGGCGCCTGGGCGTGGCTCGCATGGCCGCGGATCACCGCCCGGACCGGCGCGCCCGCCGCCTCGGCGGCGGCGCGCGAGGCGAGCACCAGCGCCGCCGCCCCGTCAGAGATCGACGAGGAATTGGCCGCCGTCACGGTGCCGTCCTTGCGGAAGGCGGGCTTCAGGGTCGGGATCTTCTCGGGCCGCGCGCTCTGCGGCTGTTCGTCAACGGAAACGACGACTTCGCCCTTGCGCCCCCGAACCGTGACCGGCGCGATCTCGTGCTCGAACGCGCCGCCGGCCGTCGCCTCCAGCGCATTCGAGAGCGAGCCCAGCGCGTAGTCGTCCTGCGCCTCGCGGGTGAACTGGAAATGCTGCGCGCAATCCTCGGCGAAGGTGCCCATCAGCCGGCCCTTGTCATAGGCGTCCTCGAGCCCGTCGAGGAACATGTGATCGACAACCTGCTGGTGCCCGATCCGCGCCCCGCCGCGCATCTTCGGCAGCAGGTACGGCGCCTCGGTCATGCTCTCCATGCCGCCGGCGACCGCGATTCGCGTGGCCCCCAGCGCGATCTGGTCATGGATCACCATCGCCGCCTTCATCCCCGAGCCGCACATCTTGTTCAGCGTCGTCGCCGGCACCTCCTCGCCCAGCCCGGCGATGAACCCCGCCTGCCGCGCCGGCGCCTGCCCCTGGCCCGCCGGCAGCACGCAGCCCATCACCAGCTCCTCGACCTGCCCTGGCGCCACCGTCGCGCCCGCGAGCGCCGCGGCGATCGCCTGGCCGCCGAGTTCCGCCGCAGCCACGCCCGAAAACGCCCCCTGGAAGCCGCCCATCGGGGTCCGCGCCGCGCCGATGATCACCACGTCCTGCATCCTGCCACCTCCCGGTCATGAACGAATTGGAAAGGATCGCCCCCTAGGCTTCAGCACGAAAACGGACGGAATGCGAGGGGGAATCGTGGACATCTCCGCAACGCTCAATCCCGCGGGCCTGGTGATCCGGGTCAACGAGACTCGAATCGACGCCGCCGTCGCCATCGAGTTCAAGGAGGCCGTGCGCGCCGCCGCCGAGGCGCCGGGCAACCCGGTGATCCTCGACCTCTCGCAGGTCGGTTTCCTCGACAGCAGCGGCCTCGGCGCCGTCGTGGCGGTGATGAAGCTCCTCGGCCCCGAGCGGCCGCTGCAACTCGCCGGGCTGACGCCGCCGGTGGCCAAGGTCTTCCGCCTGACGCGGATGGACGGGATCTTCACCATCCACGATTCGGTCCCGGGCAGGCTCAAGGCGGCAGGCTGAACCGATGGTCGCACAGGGGTCTGGGGCGATGACCGGCCGCGGACAGGCTGCCGCGACCGAGCCGATCCGGCGACGGTTCATCTCGGGCGACATCGCCACGCGCGAAACGCTGATCGAGGTGGCCGAGGCGCTGACCGCGGCGGGCCTGTCCGAGGACGACATCGCCAATGCCGAGCTGATCCTCGCCGAGGCGCTCAACAACATCGTCGAACACGCCTATGCCGGAACCGAGGGGCCGGTCGAGCTTGAGATCGCCATCGCGCGCGACGGGCTCGACTGCGCGCTGCGCGACCAGGGCCGCGAGGCGCCGATCGGCTATCCGCCCGACCCGCCCCTGCCAGCGATCGAGCCCCCCCTGGGCCTGCCCGAGGGCGGGTTCGGCTGGCACATCATCCGCTGCCTGACCACCGATCTGCGCTACCGGCGCGAGGCCGAGTGGAACGTGCTCAGCTTCCGCGTTCCGTTTTCGGGGCTCGACTGAGCGCGCGGCGCAGCACGTCGTCGTTCTCGGCCAGCGCCCGCATCGCGGCATCGACGGTCAGGCCCAGCGCGATCAGCACCGCGAGCTTGACGCGCCCGCCGGCAGCGTCGAGCGCCGCCTCGGCGCCCGCCGCGTCGGTGCCGGCGAGATGCATCACCATCCCGCGCGCCCGCGCCTTCAGCTTGGCATTGGCCGGGCGCATGTCGACCATCAGCCCGGCATGGACCCGCCCCAGCCGCACCATCGTCTGGGTCGAGAGCAGGTTCAGCGCCACCTTCTGCGCCGTGCCCGCCTTCATCCTTGTCGAGCCGGCGACGGCCTCGGGTCCGGTGGCGAGGCAGACCGGATGCTCGGCCGCCTGCGACAGGGGACAGACCTCGGTCCCGGCAAGCCCGATGGTCAGCGCGCCGGCCGCCCGCGCCGCCCGGACCGCCGCCACGGTGAACGGCGTCCGGCCGCTGGCGGCGATGCCGATCACCGCATCCGCCGGGCCGATGCCGGCGGCCGCAACCTGCGCCTCGGCCGCCGCGGCATCGTCCTCGGCCCCCTCGACCGCCTGGCGCAACGCCCCCTCGCCGCCGGCGATCAGGTAGAGCACGCGCGCCTCGGGCCAGTCGAAGGTGGGGCCAAGCTCGCTGCCGTCCTGCACCGCCACGCGGATCGAGGTGCCGGCCCCGGCATAGACCAGCCGCCCGCCGCCGGCGAGGCGCGCGGCCAGCGCCGCGACCGCAGAAGCGATCGCCGGCAGCGCCGGCCCGACCGCGGCGACGGCGGCCAGCTGCGCCTCCCACAGCGCCGACAGCGCGGTGCGGTCGTCCCAGAGGTCGAGCTCGCGGTAGCGCGGATCGGCGGCTTCGCTCATGGTCCGGAACCTCGGCTGGTTTCGCGCTTCATGGCCCAGCCAAACCCGCCCGGCGCGCGCTGTCAACGGGCTTCCCGCCCCGCGGCTTGCTTGCTATGGGTGCCGCGAAAGGGGACGGCATGCGCATCTTCCTGGGACTCGACGGGGGCGGAACCGGCTGCCGGGCGCGGGCGCGGCTGGAAGACGGGCGGATGACGGCCGAGCATCGCGGCGGACCGGCAAACGTGCACACCGACCCCGGCGGCGCGCTGGCCGCGGTGCGCACGCTGGTCGCCGAGACGCTCGCCGAGGCCCGTGCGCTGGCGGGGGAAGAGGGCGAGGTGCATGCCGTGCTCGGGATCGCCGGCGCCGTCGAGACCGGCGCCGCGCCGCGCATCACCGCCGCGCTCGACCTGCCGCATGTCACCGTCGTCGGCGATGTCGATCTCGCGCTCTGGGCGGCCTTTCAGGGCGGCGACGGGATCATCGCCGCGCTCGGCACCGGCTCGGTCTTCGCCCGGCAACTCGGCGGTCGGATGGCGCGGGTCGGCGGCTACGGCTTCGATCTCGGCGACGAGGCAAGCGGCGCCTGGATCGCGCGCGAGGCGCTGAGCCGGGCGCTGCATGCCCGCGACGGGCTGGGCCCGGCCGGACCGCTGACCGAGGCGCTCTGGGCGGCGTTCGGCGATCCCGGCGCGATGATGATCTTCGCCCGCGACGCGCGCCCGGCCGATTTCGCCGCCCATGCCCCGGCGGTGATCGACCACGCCCGCGCGGGCTGCCCGGTCGCCCTGGCGATCATCGACGCGGCGGCCGACTGGGTCACCCGCGCCGTCGATGGCCTGCAGCCCGAGGGCCGGATCCTGCCGGTCGCGCTGATGGGCGGGATCGGGCCGGTCATCGCCGCCCGGCTGACCGAGCGCGGCCGCCGCTGGCCGCAGGTGACGCCCCGCGGCACGATGCTCGACGGTGCGCTCTGGCGGGCCGGGCGGATGGCCGGCGCATGATCCGCGCCTTCCGTGCCGGCAAGCTCTTCGACGGAAACCGGCTCCGGCCCGGCGCGGCGCTGCTGGTCGAGGACGGGCAGGTCGCGGCGGTGGCGCCGCCCGGCGAGGCGCTGCCGGCGGGCGTGGCGGTCGAGGATCTCGGCGCGGGCCTGCTCGCGCCGGGGCTGATCGATCTGCAGGTCAATGGCGGCGGCGGCGAGATGCTGGGCGCGGCCACCGATGCCGCGCAGATCGCGCGGATCTGCGCGGTGCATGCGCGGCTGGGCGCGACCGGCATCCTGCCGACGCTGATCACCGACACGCCCGAGGTCACGGCGCGGGTCGTTGCCGCCGGGATCGCCGCGGCGCGCGCGAGCGTGCCGGGTTTCCTGGGCCTGCACCTCGAAGGGCCGCATCTCGATCCGCGCCGCGCCGGCGCTCATGACCCGGCGCTGATCCGGCCGATGACCGAGGCCGATCTCGCCGCGCTCGAGGCCGCCGCGCGCGCCCTGCCCGCGCTCTTGGTCACGCTCGCGCCCGAGGCGGCGACGGCCGACCAGATCGCCCGCCTCGCCCTCGCCGGGGCGGTCGTCAGCCTCGGCCACAGCGACTGCGGGCCGCACGCGGCCGAGGCCGCCTTCGCCGCCGGCGCGCGCGCCGTGACGCATCTCTTCAACGCCATGAGCCAGCTTCAGGGCCGCGCGCCGGGGCTCGTCGGCGCCGCGCTCGCCGCGCCGGTCCATGCCGGCATCATCGCCGACGGCGTCCATGTCGCCGATGCCGCGCTGCGCACGGCGCTCGCCGCCAAGGCGCCCGACCGGCTGTTCCTCGTCTCCGACGCGATGGCGGTGGCGGGGACGGATCTCGCCGGGTTCGACCTTGGCGGGCGGCGGATCGAACGCGTCGGCGGCCGGCTGACATTGGCCGACGGCACGCTTGCCGGCGCCGACATCACCCTGCCGCTGGCGCTCGCCCATCTGGTCCGGCTGGGCTGCCCGCCCGTGCGCGCGCTGGCCATGGCGACGCGCATCCCCGCCGGGCTGATCGGCGCCTCCGACCACGGCGTCCTCGGCCCCGGCAGCCGCGCCGATTTCGTCCATCTTTCCGACGACATGGACCTTCGCGCGGTCTGGCGGGCCGGCACCCGGCTCGCCTGATCAGCGCGGCGAGCGAGAAACCTCGCGCAGCGTAACCGGTCGCAAACCATAGTCCCGTTAAAATCGCACCGACCAAGTCGGAGGCATGGGCCTTGAGCTGGACGACACGCAACGCGGCGCGCGCCGATCGGGCGGGGCTCGGCCATGGCTGAGTGTTTCCGCCTGCACCCGGCGATGCCCATCGACACCGCCGCCGCGCTGATGCTGCTCGCCCTCTCGGCGATCGCGGTCTGGGTCGCGCGCAACCACCGCTTCCACGGCAAGCGCTTCTTCCTTGCCAGCCTGGTCGGCGCGCTTCTCTGGCTGGGGGCGGTGACGCTGGAACACCGCGCCGTGGCCGAGGCCTGCAAGATCTTCTGGGCGCAGGCCGCCTGGTCCGGCATCGGGCTTCTGCCCATCGCGCTGTGCTTCTTCGTCGACGACTATGCCCGGGCGCGCGACCGCTGGCGCTCGCGCCGCCGCCGGCTGGCGCTTTTCGGCGGCCCGCTGGCGATCTTCGCCATGGCGGCGACGAACGGCTGGCACGGCCGCTTCTACGGCGCCGGGACGCGGATCGAGCCCGAGACGCTGGGCGGCCAGGTCCATTACGACCACGGGCCGCTCTTCCACCTGGCCGCGGGCTGGCTCTATCTCTTCGTCATCGCCGGCGTGGTCGTGCTGGTGCGCGGGCTCGTCCGCGCCCATCCGGCGCACCGGCCCTTCTTCCTCGCCTGGCTTCTGGTCCTGATCCTGCCGATCGCGGCCAATCTCGGCTATGTCTTCGGCCGCGTCACGATCTCGGGAATCGACCCGACCGCCTATGCCTACGCGCTGGCGATGATGGTCTTTTCCTGGTTCATCGTCACCGACCGGATGCTTGATCTGCGGGCGGTGGCGATGGAGGTGCTGTGGCGCAACACGCCCTCGCCGATCGTGATCGTCATGCCCGACGGCCGGGTCGCCTCGGCCAATCCGGCCGCGCTGGCCCTGTCCGGAAAGCCGCGCGCCGAAGGCCGGCTCTGCGACTGGGAGCCTCTCGCGCCGCATGCCGAGCTGCTCCTGTCGCGCGACCCGCCCGAACGGCTGCAGACCCTGCCGATGGGCGAACGCCGCTTCGATCTGCGCATCCTGCCGATGGAAACACCGCTCGGCCAGCGCGCCGAAATGGGGCGGATCCTCGTGCTCAACGACGTCACCCTGCGCGAGGCGCTGGAATCGAAGCTCGCCGCCGAACGCGACTACCTGCAGCTCCTGATGCAGACCACGATGACCGGCATCATCGCCTTCGACGCCGCCGGGCGCGCGATCTTTGCCAATGCCGAGGCCGGCAAGCTGACCGGCATCTGCTCGGCCGAGATCCCGGGCATGGACCATGCCGAGCTCTTCCCGCCCCTCGGGGACGCGGCCGAGACAGGGATCGCCTCGTTTGCCGTGATCCGCTCGGGCGGCCGGCAGCGGGGGCTGCGCGTCGGCTTCCGCCGGGCCGACGGCGCGGCGCGCACGCTTTCGGTCAATGTCGCGCAACTCGACCGGCCCGGGGTCGAGGCGCGGGTCGTCTGCGCGCTCGCCGACATCACCGAAGAGCTGGAGACCGCGCGCTCGCTCGAGGCCGCCCGCGCCCGCGCCGAGGCGGCGAACCGCACCAAGTCGCAGTTCCTCGCCAACATGAGCCACGAGATCCGCACGCCGCTCAACGGCGTCCTCGGCATGGCCGAGCTTCTGGAGGACGAGCTCAGCGACCCGCAGGCGCGGGCAATGGCGCGCACCATCCGCGACAGCGGCGCGACGCTCCTGAGCATCCTCAACGACGTCCTCGACATGTCGAAGATCGAGGCCGGCAAGATGCAGATCGAGACCATGCCCTTCGAGCCGGCGCAGATCACGACGCGGATCGCTGCCCTGCACGCGACCGCCGCGCGCGAGAAGGGCCTCGCCTTCGAGGTCACGGGCCCCGGCGCCGACGCCCCGCCACGGCTCGGCGATCCGCACCGGATCCTGCAGGTGGTCCACAACCTCGTCGGCAACGCCATCAAGTTCACCGAGACCGGCATCGTCCGCGTGCGCCTTGCCGCGCCACCCGGCGCGCCGGTGGTGATCGAGGTGCGCGACACCGGCATCGGCATGAGCCCCGAACAGGCCGCGCGCGTCTTCGCCGAGTTCGAGCAGGGCGATGGCTCGGTCGCGCGACGCTTCGGCGGCACCGGGCTGGGAATGACGATCACCAAGGCGCTGGTCGAGCAGATGCAGGGCGAGATCGCGCTCGACACCGAGCCGGGGCGCGGCACCTGCGTCCGCGTCACGCTGCCGCTTCCCGAGGTCGCGGCGCGGCCCGCCGCCCCGGCAGAGATGCCGCCCGCGCCGGACAGCGACGCGGGCGAACAGGGGCCGCCGCTGGCCGGGCTCGCGCTCCTCGCCGCCGACGACAACGCCGTCAACCGCACGCTGCTGGCGCTGATGCTGGAACGCGCCGGCGCAAGCGTGCGCATGGTCGAGGGCGGGCGGGCGGCGCTCGAGGCATGGCGGCCGGGCGCCTTCGACGTCGTCCTCCTCGACATCTCGATGCCCGATCTCGACGGGATCGCCACGCTCGCCGCCCTGCGCGAGAAGGCCGCATCGCTCGGCGCCGAGCCGCCCGTCGCGCTGGCGATCACCGCCAACGTCATGACCCACCAGATCGACGAATACCGCGCCGCCGGATTCGCCGGCCATGCCGGCAAGCCCTTCCAGTCGGCCCGCCTGACCGCCGAGATCGCCCGCGCCGCCGAGACCGCGCGGCGTCTGAGCCAGCACGCCGCGCGCGACCAGGCCGCGGAATAGCGCAACCTCGCCCAGGCCGACCGGCCCGGGCGATCACGCCTCGACAGCGGGCGCGGGATGCGGATTATGGGGGCATGTCCGCGACCGATCCCCCCGCCTTTCTCGACCACACGCCGCCCCTCGCCATCGCCCATCGCGGCGGCGCGCAGGAGGCCGAGGAGAACACGCTGCCCGCCTTCGCCCATGCGGTGTCCCTGGGCTACGCGCATGTCGAGCTTGACGTCCATGCGACCCGCGACGGCGAGGTCGTCGTGCACCACGACGCGACGCTGGCGCGGATGACCGGCGATCCGCGCCCGGTCGCGGCGCTCGACTGGGCGCAGCTGAGCCGGCTGCGCACGCATGGCGGCGCCGCGATCCCGCGCCTGGCCGAGGTGTTCGACGCCTTCCCCGACCTCTGCCTCACCATCGAGGCGAAATCCGACGCCGTCGTCGAGCCGCTGGCCGAGGTGATCCGCCGCACGGCTGCGGTCGATCGGATCTGCGTCGGCGCCTTCCGCGCGGCGCGCACGCGCCGGCTGCGCGAACTTCTCGGCGACCGGCTGACCTGGTCGCCCGCCCATGCCGGCGTCGCGCGGCTCTGGCTGCGCGGCTGGGGCCTGCCGCTGCCCCCGGGCGATTTCCGCGTCGTGCAGGTGCCGCTGACCTTCCGCGGCATCCCGGTCGTCACCCGCCGCTTCCTGCGCGCGGCGCATCGCGCCGGCATCCGCGTGCAGGTCTGGACCGTCGACGCGCAGAGCGAGATGGAGCGGCTTCTGGACCTCGGCGTCGACGGGATCATGACCGACCGGCCGAGCCTCCTGAAGGAGGTGCTGATCCGTCGCGGTCAGTGGCCGGGCGCATGACCGGCATGCTGGCGGGCCTGCGCATCCTCGAGATCGAGGGGCTGGGGCCGGGCCCCTTCGCGGCGATGTGGCTCGCCGACCAGGGCGCCGAGGTGATCTGCATCCAGCGCCCGGGCGGCGCCGCGGCCCCCGGCGTACCCGACCGCTCGATCCTCAACCGCGGCAAGAAGACGATCGCGCTCGACCTGAAGGACCCCGCCGACAGGACGGTCGTCCGCGCCCTGATCGCTACCGCCGACGGGCTGATCGAGGGCTTCCGGCCGGGCGTAATGGAACGGCTCGGCCTCGGGCCCGCCGAGGCACACGCCCTCAACCCCCGCCTTGTCTACGGCCGGATGACCGGCTGGGGGCAGGCGGGGCCGCGCGCGAGCGAGGCCGGGCATGACCTCAACTACATCTCGCTTTCGGGCGCGCTCTGGTATGCCGGCCTGCCCGGCCAGCCGCCGGTGACGCCGGCGACGCTCGTCGGCGATATCGGCGGCGGCGCGATGTATCTCGTCGCCGGCATGCTCGCCGGGCTCCTGCGCGCGCAGCGCAGCGGCGAAGGCAGCGTCGTCGACGCCGCCATCGTCGACGGCTCGGCGCATATGCTCGCGCTCCTGATGTCGATGGCACCCGCCGGCATGCTGGCCGAGGCGCGCGGGCAGAGCCTCCTCGACGGGCCGCACTGGTCGCGCAGCTATGCCTGCAAGGATGGCGGCTTCGTCTCGGTCCAGTGTCTCGAGGCGAAGTTCTATTCGGAATTCCTCGAAATCCTTGATCTCGCCGCCGATCCGGACTTCGCGCGCCAGTACGACCCCGCGACATGGCCGCACGCGACCGGGCGGCTGGCGGCGCTCTTCGCCGAACAACCGCGCCACCACTGGGCCGCGCGCTTCGCCGGCAGCGATGCCTGCGTCGCGCCGGTCCTCAGCCCGTGGGAGGCCGCGCGCGATCCGCACATGGCCGCGCGCGCGGCCTGGGTCGAGCGCGACGGCGCCCTGCAACCCGCCCCGGCCCCGCGCTTCGGCGACACCGCGCCCGCCCCCGCCGCCATCCCGTCGCGCGACGCCGACCGCGCCGGGATCCTCGCCGATCTGCGCGCGCGCGGGCTGCTCGATCCCTAGCCACGCCGCCACCGGACGCCGCGCGGTTGCGCCGGCCGCGGCAAGCTGATATGAGGGCGCCGCGCCACGGCCACTAAGGCACTGATTTTTTGCGGCGATCCGTATCAGGCGCCCGCCGCCCCCAAGGACCCGGGATGACGATCCACCTGCACCGCCACGATCTGCCCGACGGGCTGGACCTGGGCCGCGTCGTCGCCATCGACTGCGAGACGATGGGCCTCAATCCGCATCGCGACCGGCTCTGCCTCGTGCAGCTCTCGGCCGGCGACGGCGATGCGCATCTGGTGCAGATCGCCCCCGGCCTGTCCCCCGCGCCGAACCTCGCCGCGCTCCTCGGCGATCCAGACCGGCTGAAGCTCTTCCATTTCGGCCGTTTCGACATTGCCGTGCTGATGCATCGCTTCGACGTGCTCGCAAGCCCCGTCTGGTGCACCAAGATCGCCTCCAAGCTGGCCCGCACCTTCACCGACCGGCACGGGCTGAAATACCTCGTCGCCGACCTTCTCGGCATCGACATCTCGAAACAGCAGCAGAGCTCGGACTGGGGGGCGGCGGAACTCAGCGCGGCGCAAATGGACTACGCCGCCTCCGACGTGCTCTACCTGCACCGGCTGAAGGCCGCGCTCGAACCGATGCTGGAACGCGAGGGGCGCGCGGCGCTGGCGCAGTCCTGTTTCGACTTCCTGCCGGCGCGCGCCGCGCTCGATCTCGCGGGCTGGCCGGACAGCGACATCTTCGCGCATTGAGGGCCGGTCGATGGATGCCCCCGCACGCTTCGACCGGCGGCACTCGCGCCTCGTGCGGGTGCTGAAGGTGGCGCTGCCGATCACCGCGCTGGCGCTTCTGTCGATGGTGTTCCTTCTGGCCGAGACGGTGGACCCCGCCCGCGCGATCCCGCTCGCCGAAATCGATGTCGAGGAACGCGCCCGCGACCCGCGCGTCTCGGGCGCGAGCTTCGCCGGCGTCACCGATGACGGCGCCGCGCTGCGCATCACCGCCGAGACCGCGCGCACCGATCCCGGCGCCGTGCTGCGGCTCGAGGCGACCGGGCTGACGCTGGCGCTCGAGGGGGTTTCCGGCGGGCTGGTGACCGGGCGGGCCGATCAAGGCGTCATCGACCGCGGCAATGGCAGCTTCGAGATGCGCGGCGCGATCGAGATCACCGCCACGCCCGGCTACCGGGTGGAAAGCGACCGCATCACCGGCGCGCTGGACCGTACCTGGCTGCACGCGCCCGGTCCGGTCGCGGGCGAGGCCCCGGCGGGCGAGTTGCAGGCCGGCGCCCTGCGCGTGACCCAGGATCCGGACCGGCCCGACAGCCAGCGTCTTGTCTTCTCGGGCGGCGTCAGGCTTCTATACCAGCCGGAGGAACAGGAGTAGCCGATGCCGCGCGCGATCGCCCATACCGTCGCCGTCCTCGCCGCCGGCCTCGTGGCGCTGGCGCTCGCCGCCTGGCCGGTGCCGTCCGCGGCGCAGGACACGCAGATCCGGCTCGGCCAGTCGCTGCGGCTGAGCGACGCGCCGATCGAGATCAATGCCGACGAGCTGGAGGTCGACCAGTCCACCGGCGCCAGCGTCTTTCGCGGCAATGTCCGCGCCGAGCAGGGCGAGATGGTGCTGACCGCCGGCAGCCTGCGGATCGAATACAGCCGCGCGCCCGATACCGGGCGAACGCGGATCGACCAGCTGCACGCCGCCGGCGGCGTCACCTTCGTCACCCCCGCCGAGGCCGTCGAGGCCGAGGAGGCGACCTATTCGCTGGCCGAGCAGACGCTCGAGATGCGCGGCGACGTGGTGCTGGTGCAGGGGCAGAACGTGCTCGCCGGGCAGGTCTTCCGCGCCGACCTGGCGCGCGGCACGGGCGCGATGACGGGCGGCGTGCGCACGATCATCCAGCTGGACTGATCGCATGCGCGACACTTCCGACATCCGGACCGGCCTGACGGTCACGGGGCTCGCGAAGAGCTATGGCAGCCGGCCGGTGCTGCGCGGGGTGGAGCTCGAGCTTGACCGCGGCGAGGTGGTGGCGCTTCTCGGCCCCAACGGCTCGGGCAAGACAACCTGCTTCTACTGCATCGCCGGGCTCGTGCCCTCGGATGGCGGGCGCGTGGGCATCGACGGCGTCGACGCGACGGGGCTGCCGATGTACCGCCGGGCGCGGCTCGGCATCGGCTACCTGCCGCAGGAGATGTCGATCTTCCGCGGCCTCACGGTCGCCGACAACATCATGGCGATCCTCGAGATCGCCGAGCCCGACCGCCGCCGCCGCGCCGCCCGGCTCGAGGAACTGCTGGGCGAGTTCTCCATCGACCATCTGCGCAACGCCCCGGCGCTGGCGCTCTCGGGCGGCGAGCGGAGGCGTACCGAGATCGCCCGCTGCCTCGCCTCGAACCCGCGCTACGTGCTCCTCGACGAGCCCTTCGCCGGCGTCGACCCGATCGCGGTGGCCGATATCCGCGGCCTCGTCGCCGACCTGCGCGATCGCGGCATCGGCGTGCTGATCACCGACCACAACGTGCGCGAAACGCTTGAGATCGTCGACCGCGCCTATATCCTGCACGATGGCCGCGTGCTGATGAGCGGCACGCCCGCGGAGGTCATCCAGGATGAGAACGTGCGCCGCGTCTATCTCGGCGACAGTTTCCGCTGACCGGGCCGGCGCGCGATGAAGACCGGGCTTCAGCTTCGCCAGACGCAGCAACTCGCGCTGACGCCGCTGGTGCGCATGTCGCTGGCGATCCTGCGCATGCCGCCGGCCGATCTGACCGAGGAGATCGCCCGCGAGGCAGAGCGCAACCCCTTCCTGCGCCACGAGGCGCCGCGCAGCCGCGGCCTGCGCGGCCCCGCCCCGACGGCGACGCCTCCCGAACCCGCCGCGCGCGAGCTCTCCTTCCAGGAATCGCTGCGCGGCCAGCTGGCGCTGATGGACCTCGCCCCCGAAACCGGGTCGCTGGCGCTGTTTCTGGTTTCGGAACTGCGCGAGGACGGGATCCTCGACGTCACCCTCGAGGAGCTGACCGAGGAGACCGGTGCGCCGCTGACCGCGCTGGAAACCGCGCTTGCCGCCCTGCAATCCTGCGAGCCCGCCGGGATCGGCGCGCGCGACCTGGCCGAATGCCTGCGGCTGCAACTCGTCGATCTGGGCCTCGCCGCGACCGAGGCGGCGGCGACGGTGGCCGAGATGGCGCTCTTCGCCGCCCGCGACTGGGCCACGCTCGGGCGGCGGCTCGGCATCGACCGCGCCGAGGCCGAGCGGCGCGCGGCGCTCCTGCGCCGGCTCAGCCCGCGCCCGGTGCGCGCCAGCGACACCGCGGCGGTACTCGCGCAGCCCGACCTCATCGTCACCCGCGACGCGCTCGGCGCGCTGGGGGTGCGCGTGAACGACCGGCACCTGCCGCGCATCGGCCTCGACCCCGCGCTGCTCGCCGGGGCGCGCGGCGAACGCTTCGCGCCCGAGCTCCTCGACCGCGCCCGGGCGCTGATCGCCGCGCTCGAGAGCCGCGGGCGCACGCTGGCGCGCATCGGCGACTGGCTGGTCACCCGCCAGGCGGGCTTCTTCCTGCGCGGCCCCGAGGCGCTGCTGCCGGCCACCCGCGCCGAGCTCGCCGCCGATCTGGGCCTGCACCCGGCGACCGTCGGCCGCGCCATCGCCGGCAAATCGATCGATGTCGACGGCCGGCTCTGGCCCATGTCGCATTTCTTCTCCGCCGCGCTGCCGGGACCCGACGGCGCGGTCTCGGCGCGCGCGGTCGAGCGGCGCATCCTGGCGCTGGTCGCCGCCGAACCGCCGGGTCGCCCGCTCAGCGATGCCGCGCTCGCCGAGGCGCTGCGCGCGGAAGGCGTTGACATCGCCCGTCGAACTGTCGCCAAATACCGCCAAGGCCTGCGCATCCCGGCAACGGCCACGCGGCGGCGACTCGCGACCGCGCGCGGGGCCGGATAGGGACGAAACGACAGACCGATCGAGCGGCGCGCCGGGACCGGAACGCCGCGACAACCGAGGAGAGGCCCATGCGGTACCAGATCAGCGGCAAACAGATCGACATCGGGGAGGCGCTGCAGACCCATGTCAAGGACGAGCTCGGCGCCGTGATGGAGAAGTACTCGCAGCGCCCCACCGACGCCAACATCGTCTTCTCGCGCGATGCGCACAACCATGTCTGCGAGGCGACGGTGCATCTCTCCTCGGGCCTCACTGCGCAGGCCAGGGGTCTGGCGACCGAGATCTACGCCGCCTTCGACGCCTGCTGCGCGAAGATGGACAAGCAGCTGCGCCGCTACAAGCGCCGGCTAAAGGACCATCACCGCGACCGCAGCCCGGTTGAATTCGCCGGTGTCGCCTCGTATATCCTCGCCGCCGACGAGCAAGAAGGGGAAGAACCCGAATCGCTTCAGCCGATCATCATCGCCGAGATGGAGACGCGGATCCCCTCGCTGTCGGCCGGCGAGGCGGTGATGCAGATGGAACTGGCGCATGCCAATGTCCTGGTCTTCCGCAACGAGCGGCACGGCGGTCTAAACGTCGTCTATCGGCGCGATGACGGCAACATCGGCTGGATCGATCCGCAATAGGCCGCGGTCCGGCACAGTGCCCACGGCCGCGAGCCGCCGCGGCGACCGACTGGCGGACAATCGCACCGGCGCCTGCATACCCACGCATCGCGAGGAGAACTTCATGGAACTGGCGGACTTGCTGAAACCCGAGGCGATACGCGTCAGCAGCATCGTGAAGAGCAAGAAGCGTCTGTTTCAGGATCTCGGCGAACTGGCGGCCAGGACCTACGGCATCCCCGCCGACGAGGCGGTGGACGCGCTGCAGGAACGCGAGAGTCTCGGCCCGACCGGCGTCGGCCACGGCGTGGCGCTGCCGCATGCAAGGATCGACGGGCTGGAAAAGGTTGTCGGCATCTTCGTGCGGCTGGAAAAGCCGATGGATTACGGCTCGGTCGACCGCGCGCCGGTCGATCTGATCTTCGCGCTCTTCGCGCCGCGCGATGCGGGGGTCGAACATCTCAAGGCGCTGGCGCTGGTCTCCCGCCGGCTGCGCGACGGCGGTCTCTGCACCAAGCTGCGCGCCAATGTGGAACCCGACACGCTCTACGCGATCCTCACCACCAGCCCCGACACCAAGGCTGCCTAACTTCCGCAAGAACCTTTCGTTGCGGTTAACGCGGCCGATATATTCCTTCAGATCAATTGCTTGCCAAAGTGCGCGCATGCGCGCACCGCGCCCTCAGAACGGCGCCGGCGCGCGCAGCTTCAGCGGCGCGCCGGTCCGCGGATGGGTCAGGCGTAGCTCCTCGGCATGCAGCATCAGCCGCGGCCAGTCCGCCGCCGCGCCCTCGGCATAGAGCGGATCGCCCAGGATCGGATGGCCGATCTCGCGCATGTGCACGCGCAACTGGTGGCTGCGCCCGGTGCGCGGCGTCAGCCGGACCCGCGCGTTCGGCCCCTCGCGTCGCAGCACCCGCCAGGCGGTCTGCGCCGGCCGGCCGGCCGCGTGGCAGACCTTCTGCCGCGGCCGGTTCGGCCAGTCCACCGCGAGAGGCAGGTCGACCCGCCCCTTCGCCTCGGCCGGATGGCCGGCGACCAGCGCGACATAGCGCTTCTGCACCCGGCGATGCTCGAACTGCCGGCCCAGATGCGCCTGCGCCTGCGCCGTCAGCGCGAAGACGATTACCCCCGACGTGTCCAGGTCCAGCCGATGCACCAGCAACACCTGCGGGAACCGGACCCGCAGCCGCGCGATCAGGCAGTCGGCGCGCTCCGGCCCGCGGCCGGGCACGGACAGGATCCCCGCCGGCTTGTCCACCGCCAGGATGTCGTCATCCAGATGCAGGATCGGCGCTTCGCCGGGTGGCGGCGCATAGACGAACTCGTTCATGCCGCCCAGATGGGCCAGAACCGACGCCGGCGCAAGCTCGCGCTCAGTCGAGCGCGCGCAACAGCTTCCGCTCGAGCGGGGCGAGCACCGAGCGCAAATCCGCCCCGCGCTTGAGCACCTGCCCTTCCGGCCCGTAAAGCACGTATTCCCCCTGCCGCTTGCGCAATTGCGGCACCTTCTCGACGCGATGGAGGGGATGCTCGGCGGTGCGGCGGAAGATCGAGAACACCGCCCGGTCGCGCAGGCACGAGATCGCGTAATCCCGCCACAGCCCCGCCGCGACGAAGCGGCCATAGACCGAGAGGATCACCCCCAGTTCCTGCCGGTCGAAGCTGACGGTCTCGGCCTGTGCAGGGCGCAGCGGGACCAGGGACTGCACGTTCATGCGCCAAACCTGCCCCGCGCGGGCGGACAAATCAAGCCCGTCGATGCGCCCGCAACGA
>SLPP01000234.1 GCA_007131945.1 Paracoccaceae bacterium
AGGGTTGGCATCACCGGAGTCTCACGAGAAAAAGGCGTGCAATTTCCAAAGTGCGGGTTATTGTCTGAACCGTCAGGGTCGGGGTATTCCAGCGCCCGACCGACGAAATGACGACGGCAACCGTCGCACGACATGCAGTACAGGGAGACAAGAATGCGCAAGATTCACTCGCCATCGGGCATCAGCCGACGCGGACTGCTCAAGGGTGCAACCGCCGTTGGCGCCGCCGGGCTGATCCTGCCCGCCAGCTACCGCAAGGCCAGGGCCGAGCCGCGCCGCGGCGGCACCATGCGCATCGCCGTCGGCCATGGCAGCACTTCGGACAGTCTCGATCCGGCGACTTGGGCCGACGTCTTCATGCAGGTCGCGGGCAGCGCAATCCACAACTACCTGACCGAGATCGACACCGACGGCAGCCTGATCCCGGAACTCGCCGAAAGCTGGGAGGCCTCGGCCGACGCCAGCGTCTGGACCTTCCGCATCCGCGAGGGCGTTACCTACCATTCCGGCAAGGAACTGACGCCCGAGGACGTCAAGGCCTCGATCGACCACCACCGGGGCGAAGATTCGGGCTCGGCGGCGAAGCCGATCGTCGATCCGATTACCGACATCGAGGTCGACGGGCAGTACGTGATCTTCACGCTCGAGGCCGGCAACGCCGACTTCCCGTTCATCATGTCGGACTATCACCTGCCGATCCTGCCGTCCTCCGACGGGCGGATCGACCCGACCTCGGCCGACGGCGTCGGCGCCTACGTGATGCAGGACTTCGAGCCGGGGGTCGAGGCGCGGATGACCCGCAACCCCGACTACTGGAAGGAAGGCCGGGGGCATGTCGACGAGGTGATCCTGCTGTCGATCATCGACCCGGCGGCGCGCCAGAACGCGCTGATCACCGGCGAGGTGGACGTCATCGACCGGGTGGACCTGAACACCGTCCACCTGCTCGAACGCTCGGGCAGCATCCGCGTCCTCTCGGTGCCGGGAACGCAGCACTACACCTTCGTCATGGACAGCCGTGTCGAGCCGTTTTCCGACAACAACGTGCGGCTGGCGCTGAAATACGCGATCAACCGCCAGCAACTGGTCGACACGATCCTGTCGGGCTACGGCTCGGTCGGCAACGACCACCCGATCAGCCCGGCCAATCGCTTCCACGCCAGCGAGCTCGAGCAGCGCGAATTCGATCCCGACCGCGCCCGCCACCACCTGCGGGAGGCGGGCATGGATTCGCTCACCGTCGACCTGTCGGCGGCAGAAGCCGCCTTTGGCGGCGCGGTGGACGCGGCGGTGCTCTTCTCGGAAAGCGCCGCGCAGGCGGGCATCACCATCAACGTGGTGCGCGAGCCCAACGACGGCTACTGGTCGAACGTCTGGATGGTGAAGCCCTTCAGCGCCGTCTACTGGGGCGGCAGGCCGACCGAGGACTGGATGTTCTCCACCGCCTATGCCGCGGGCGCCGCCTGGAACGACGGCTACTGGGAGCACGACCGCTTCATGGAGCTTCTGCGCGACGCGCGGTCGGAGCTCGACGAGGACAGGCGCCGCGAGATGTATGCCGACATGCAGCGCATCGTCCGCGACGAGGGCTCGACCGTCATCCCGATGTTCGCGAACTACGTCATGGCGGTCTCGGACGCGATCGAGACGCCCGAGGAGATCGCCTCGAACTGGACGATGGACGGCTTCCGCGCGCCCGAGCGCTGGTGGCTGGCCGAATGAGCCTCGCGGCCCCGGCGCAACGGCCGCCGGGGCCCGCGCGCGGATGCCCACGACAGTACGACCGCAACGGGGAGGATAGCGGATGACGCGCGTCCTGCGGATGATCGCGTATCGTCTGGCGCTCGGCCTGCTGACGCTCTTCGTCGTCTCGCTGATCATCTTCGGCGCCACCGAGCTTCTGCCCGGCGATTTCGCCGAGGCCATTCTCGGCCAGGCGGCGACGCCCGAGACGGTAGCGGCGATCCGCCGCCAGCTTGGCCTCGATCAACCTTTGCACATCCGCTATTTCGAGTGGCTGTGGGGCGCGGTTCAATTCGACTTCGGCACTTCGCTGGCGCAGCGCGGGCGCCCGGTCGCAGACATGATCTGGGTGCGGCTGGGCAACACGCTGTTCCTCGCCGCCTACGCCGCGGTGATGGCGGTGCCGCTGGCGCTGACGCTTGGTATCCTTGCGGCGCTCTGGCGAAATTCGGTCTTCGACCGGGTGGCGAACTCCTCGGCGCTGAGCGCGATCTCGTTTCCCGAATTCTTCGTCGCCTACATCCTCATCTACATCCTCGCCCAGGGCGGCTGGTTTCCGTCAATGGCGCGCGTGCCCGCCGGCGCGGATCTGGGCGAGAAGCTCTACCGCGCCTTCCTGCCGGCGCTGACCCTGACCCTGGTCGTCACAGCCCACATGATGCGCATGACCCGCGCGGCGATCATCAACCTCCTCGCCAGCCCCTATATCGAGATGGCGCGGCTGAAGGGGATGCGCCCGTCGCGGGTGATCGTGCGCCACGCGCTGCCCAACGCCATCGCGCCGATCGTCAATGTCGTGGCGATCAACCTCGCCTATCTGATCACAGGCGTCGTCGTGGTCGAGGTGGTCTTCGTCTATCCCGGCCTTGGGCAACTCATGGTCGACAGCGTCTCGCGCCGCGACATACCCGTCGTGCAGGCGGTGGCGCTGATCTTCGCCGCGGCCTATGTGCTTCTCAACCTCACCGCCGACGTGATCTCGACGCTGTCGAATCCGCGGCTGATGCACCGGAAGTGAGGGGGCGGGCATGGCATTCCTGATCTTCCTCTTCTGGGCCGCCGTCACCCTTGCGGTGGCGATCGCACTTTCCTGGGGTTTCCGCCGGCTCGCCGCCGCCGTCACCCGCGGCGAGATGCACCGCGCGCTGCGCGACGCGCCGCTGACGGCGAGCTTCGGGATGATGGTGATCCTGATCTACCTTGTCGTGGCGATCCTCGCCCCGCTGATCGCGCCCTTCCCGGAGCGGATGGTGGTCGGCAGCCAGTTCCAGCCCTGGACGGCCGAGCACTGGCTGGGGACCGATGCGCTGGGGCGCGACATGTTCAGCCGGATGATCTACGGCACGCGCAACACGGTCGGCATCGCCTTCGCCACCACGGCGCTTGCCTTCCTCATCGGCTCGGTCCTGGGGCTCCTGGCGGCGACGGTCGGCGGCTGGCTCGACCAGGGGCTCTCGCGGCTCGTCGATGTCTTCATGGCGATCCCGTCGCTGATCTTCGCGCTTCTGCTGCTGACCATCTTCGGCACCTCGATCCTGACCCTGATCCTGGTCATCGCGGTGATCGATTCGACCCGCGTCTTCCGCCTGTCCCGCGCCGTGGCCGAGGGCGTGGTGGTGATGGACTATATCGAGGCCGCGCGGCTCAGGGGCGAGCGTCTCGGCTACCTGATCACGCGCGAGATCCTGCCCAATGTCACAGCACCGCTGGTGGCCGAGTTCGGGCTGCGCTTCTGTTTCGTCTTCCTCGCCATCTCGGCGCTGAGCTTCCTCGGCCTCGGCATCCAGCCGCCGACCGCCGACTGGGGCTCTATGGTGCGGGAAAACGCGACGCTGATCACCTTCGGCGACATCACGCCGCTTCTGCCGGCGGGCGCCATCGCGCTGCTGACGGTGGCGGTCAATTTCGTCGTCGACTGGCAGCTCTACCGGGCGAGCGGGCTGAAGGAGTGAGCGGATGAGCGAACGCCAGGTGCTCTTGCAGATCACCGACCTGAAGATCGACGGCAAGTCGGGCGACGACTGGCTGCCCATCGTCAAGGGCGTCAACCTGACGCTGCACAGGGGCGAGGTGCTGGGGCTGATCGGCGAATCCGGCGCCGGCAAGTCGACGATCGGGCTGGCCGCGATGGGCTTCGCGCGCGACGGCTGCCGCATCTCGGGCGGGACCATCGATTTCGACGGGATCGACCTGCGCAAGGCCAGCCAGGAACAGCTGCGCCGCCTGCGCGGCAAGCGCATCGCCTATGTCGCGCAATCGGCGGCAGCCAGCTTCAATCCGGCGCACAAGCTGATGGACCAGTATTGCGAAGCGCCGGTCAGGCACGGCGTCATGTCGCGGTCCGAGGCCGAGCAAGACGCGGTCGAGCTCTACCGCAAGATGCAGCTGCCGAACCCCGACGAGATCGGCTTCCGCTATCCCCACCAGGTCTCGGGCGGGCAGCTGCAGCGGGCGATGACGGCGATGGCGATGTCCTGCCGGCCCGACCTGATCATCTTCGACGAGCCGACCACCGCGCTCGACGTCACCACGCAGATCGAGGTCCTGGCCGCGATCCGCGACATCGTCGAGCAGTTCGGCACCGCCGCGATCTACATCACCCACGACCTCGCCGTCGTCGCGCAGATGGCCGACCGCATCAAGATCCTGCTCAGGGGTGACGAGGTCGAGGAGGCCGACACCCGCACGATGCTCGCCGAGCCGAAGCACGACTACACGAAATCCCTCTGGGCCGTGCGCAGCTTTCGCCGTGCGGTGCAGGCGGCGCCCGAGGGCCAGCCCGTCGTTTCGGTGCGCAACGTCTCGGCCGCCTACGGGCCGGTCAAGGTGCTGGAGGATGTGAGCTTCGACATCCATGCCCGGCGCACGGTCGCGGTGGTGGGCGAATCGGGTTCGGGCAAGTCGACCGCGGCGCGGGTGATCACCGGGCTTTTGCCGCCGACTGCGGGCGAGGTCCTGTTCGACGGCCAGCCGCTGCCGGCGGATTACCGCAAGCGCACGCGCGACCAGTTGCGGCATGCGCAGATGATCTACCAGATGGCCGACACGGCGCTGAACCCGAAGCTGACGATCCGCAAGCTCATCGGACGGCCGGCGCAGATGTATCTGGGGCTGCGCGGGCGCAAGCTGACCGAACGCATCCGCGAGCTTCTGGATCTGATCGAACTGGAGCCCGACGAGTATATCGACCGGTTGCCGTCGGAGCTTTCGGGCGGGCAGAAGCAGCGCATCGGCATCGCCCGGGCGCTGGCCGCCGAGCCGCGCTTCATCATCTGCGACGAGGTGACCTCGGCGCTCGACCAGATCGTGGCCGAGGGCATCCTGCGGCTTCTCGACCGGCTGCAGGGCGAGTTGAACCTTGCCTACATGTTCATCACCCACGACCTCGCCACGGTGCGGGCAATCGCCGACGACGTGGTGGTAATGCAGCAGGGCAGGGTGGTCGAGCAGGGGCCGAAGGACGAGATGTTCCGCCCGCCGCACCATCCCTATACCGACCTGCTGCTGTCCTCGGTGCCCGAGATGGACCCCGACTGGCTGACGCGGCTCCTGGAGGAGCGCAAGCACAAGGACCACCCTCTCTCGGCCGATGCCTGAACAGGGCGCGTCGATCGCCCGCAACCTGCCGGGCGGCGCTGCGCGAGGCGGTGCTCAAATTGAGCAGCCTGCCCATGCGGTTGTAATCGCTTGAAATACCTGGAAAGCGTAACCATTCGGAAAGCATTGTCCGGCGCGTGCGGCGAGGCTGGCGGCGCCGGTTCCCGGCAGCTTTTCGCGCCGCCGCCGGCTAGCCCGCCGGACTCAGCAGCACCGGGCAGCGGGCGGCGTCGATCAGTGCCACGAGGCGGGCCGGGTCGTCCTGGACCGATTGCGGCAGGATCAGCGCGCTGATCGCCAGCGGCTCCAGCGCGGCGGCGGGCGTGCCGGCGGGAAGGACGCGCGCGCGCAGCTTCAGCGCGCGCGCGAGGTCGCGCGCCAGTCGCGCGGCGGGGCCGTCCTCGCCCTCTTCCAGCGCGATCACCGGCCCGCGCAGCGGCAGGAAGCGGCGGTGGCCGAGGATCACCGCGTCGCCCGGCCGGCGCAGTCCCAGCGCCAGGTCGGGGAGCGCCCCGGTATCGGTGCGGAAGCTCCAGCGGATCGAGAGCCGCGCGGCGGCGGCGTCGAGCCGGCTGCGAAAGGCGCGGGCATCGGCGGCATAGGCGAGGCTCAGCCGCTCGCGACTGAGCGCCAGCGTCGTGCCGCGCGCCCGCCCGGCCATGACCAGCGCCGCGCCCTCGGCGGCCTCCATGCGCGGATCGAGGGCGAGTACGCCCTCCAGCGCCGCCTGCATCTGCTGCGCCAGCGTCACCGCCAGCCCGATCGCCGGGCCGGCATCGGCATAGCAGCCGGCGAACAGCAGGACGCGCCGCGACGCGGCCTCGGATCGCGTCTCAGTCGTCATCGCGGCGCTCCGCCTGGGCCACCATGCGGCCGAAATCGCGCCGCGCCTCGGCGAAATCGATCAGCCGCGCCTCGACATTGGCATTGACCGAGCCCGTCGCGAACTCGCCATTCAGCCCGCGCCGGCCGGCCGGCAGCCCGGTGAGCAGTTCCAGCGCCTGGTCGACATGGTCGATGGCGTGGATCTGGAACCGCCCGTCGGCCACCGCCTCGACGACATCGGCGTGCAGCATCAGGCTGTCGGCGTTGCGGCGCGGGATCAGCACGCCCTGCCGGCCGGTCAGCCCCTGCGCCGAACAGGCGTCGAAGAAACCCTCGATCTTCTCGTTGACGCCGCCCACCGGCTGCACCGCGCCGAGCTGGTTGACCGAGCCGGTGACGGCGAGGGACTGGCTGAGCGGCACGCCGGCGAGCGCCGAGAGGAGCGCGCAAAGCTCGGCCACCGAGGCGCTGTCGCCCTCGACCCCGCCATAGCTCTGCTCGAAGACGAGCGAGGCCCAGAGCGAGAGCGGCGTCTCGGGCAGGTAATGCGTGGAGAGGTAGCCCGAGAGGATCAGCACGCCCTTTGAATGGATCGGTCCGCCCAGCTTGACCTCGCGTTCGATATCGACGACCTGGCCCGCGCCCAGCCGCACGCGCGCGGTGATCCGCGCCGGCCAGCCGAAGCGCGCGGCGCCGAGGCTGGCGACGGTGAGCCCGTTGACCTGGCCGACGACCGAGCCGCGGGTGTCGATCATCACCGTGCCGCGGGCGATCATCTCCTGCATGCGTTCGGCGACGCGGTCGATGCGGCGCAGCCGCGCGGCCTCGGCGCCCTCGATATGGGCGCGGTCCACCGTTTCGGCGCCGTCCTCGCGGGCGTGGTGATCAGCCTCGCGCAGCACGTCCCAGAGGCGGCTGAGGACCAGCGACAGCTTCTCGCGGTCGTCGGCCTCGCGCGAGGCGATCTCGATCAGCGCCGCGACGCCGTCGGCGGTGACCGGGCGCAGGCATTCGCGCCGGACCACGGCGGCGACCTGGCGGGCGAAGAGCGCCATGCTCTCGGCCCGGCGGTCCATGTCGGGGCCGAACTCGGCGGTGACGGTGAAGAGCTGGGCGAATTCCGGATCGTGCTTCTCGAGCAGCAGGTGCAGGAAACGGTCGCCGACCAGCGCGACGCGCAGATCGAGCGGCACCGGTTCGGGTTCGAGCGTGCCGGTGGCCGAGAGGCCGAGCCGCTCGCCGGCGCCGATCATGCGGATCTCGGCGGTCTCGAGGCAGCGCTTGAGCGCATCCCAGGCGAAGGGCTCGGTCAGCACGCGGCGGGCGTCGAGCACGAGGTAGCCGCCATTGGCCTTGTGCAGCGCGCCGGGGCGGATCAGCGTCACGTCGGTGACCAGCGTGCCCATCTGCTGCATGTATTCCACCCGCCCGGTCAGGTTCGAAAGCGTCGGCAGCGATTCGACGACGACCGGCGCCCCGATCGCGTCCTCGGCATGCGAGACCATCACATTGACCGCGTAGCGGTGAAAGCGCGGCGTGTCGTGGATATGCGCCGGCGCGATCGGGAAGGCGCCCTCGCCGCGCTGGCTGCCGGCC
Organism: Paracoccaceae bacterium; assembly: GCA_007131945.1. Taxonomy (GTDB): domain Bacteria; phylum Pseudomonadota; class Alphaproteobacteria; order Rhodobacterales; family Rhodobacteraceae; genus Pararhodobacter. The sequence goes on from SLPP01000234.1 coordinate 7,762, forward strand.
TTGAGGAAGAGCTCGGCATTGGCGATCAGATCCTTGCGGAGCGCGTCGAAATGCGCCTCCAGCGCCTTGATCCCGGCGAATTCGGCGCGCAGGTCGGCGAGGTTCAGATCGACCACCTGCTCGGCCATCTCTGCATTCAGCGCGGCGATGGCGGCGCGATGCTCCTTCTCGATTCGCGGCAGCGATTCGAGGAAGCCGGAAAGCTCCTCCTGTGTCTTCGCGACATTCTCGCGGATCGCCTTGCGCTCGGCCTCGGGCAGCTTCTCGATCACCTCGGGCTTCTGCACCTCGCCGTCCTTGACCGGGGCGAGCGCGAAACCCATCGGCGTGCGCAGGATCGCCACGCCGCGCTCGCGGGCGCGCTGCGCAAGCTCGGAGAACGCCTTCTCGTTGCGGCCGCCGAACTCCTCCTCGATCGCCGCGCGGCGCGACTGGTATTCCTCGGATTCGAACAGCGCCGGAATCCCCTGCGCCAGATCGTCGATGAGTTCCGCCATCGCCCGGCGCAGCTTCGGGCCGGCACCACGCGGCAGGCGCAGGGCGCGCGGCCGGTCGGGGGCGTCGAAGTCGTGGACATAGACCCAGTCGTCGGGCGCCGGCCGCTCGCCGGCAGCCTCGGCCAGCAGGCGGGCTACGGCGGCGTGGCGGCCCGAGCCCTCGGGGCCGAGGACGAAGAGGTTGAAGCGGCGGTGGCGCATGCCGGCCGAAAGCCGGATCGCCTCGATCGCGCGCTCCTGCCCGATCAGGCTGTCGAGCGGTTCCAGATCGTCGGTGGTGGCGAAATCCAGCGCCGCCGGATCGCAGCGGCGGCGCAGTTCGTCGGGGGAGAGGGCGGTCGGTTCGCTGGCCATGGCGCGGCAGTCTGGCACGGGCCACGGCGCGGGAAAAGGGGGCGCGGCAAAAGGGGGGCGGCGCGCCGGGCGGGGCTGGACAGTCGCGGCCCGCCGCGTCACTCTGGCGCCGGTTGACCGTCACGCGAGATCAGGGGCCCAAATGACCAATTCCGCTTCCGCCGCACCCGCGCATCTGGCACCGCTCGCCTTCCTGCTGCTGATCTGGCACGGCGCGCTGGCGGCCGACTACCTGATCGTGCGCTTCGCGATGGATTTCGACCTGCCGAGCCTGACCACGGCGATCGAGGTGAGCCCGGTCTGGGCGCGGATCGGCTGGGCGCTCGGAGTCTGGCTGGGGCTCATCGGCGCGCTCTTCGCCATGATGCGCGACGACGCGGCGGTGCTGATCTTCTTCGCCGCCTTCCTCGCCATGCTCCTCGCGGTGGTCGGGGCCGAGCTCGCCGGTCTGCCCGAGATGCTGTTCGGCCTGCACCGGCACGCGACCCTCGGGGCGCTGGTCCTGGTGCCGCTGATCGGCTGGATCTACACGCGGACGATGAAACGCGCGGGCGTGCTGCACTGAGCGCGCGCCGCGGTCGAGCATGAAAGGACAGCGATGATCCGCCGCGACCTCGCCGATGCCGTCGGCAACACGCCCCTCATCCGCCTGCGCGCCGCCAGCGAGGCGACCGGCTGCGAGATCCTCGGCAAGGCCGAGTTCCTCAATCCCGGCCAGTCGGTGAAGGACCGCGCCGCGCTGTGGATCATCCGCGACGCGGTGGCGAAGGGGCAGCTCGGCCCCGGCGGCACGATCGTCGAGGGGACGGCGGGGAATACCGGCATCGGGCTGGCGCTGGTCGGCGCGTCGATGGGGTTCCGCACGGTCATCGTCATCCCCGAGACGCAGAGCCAGGAGAAGAAGGACATGATCCGCCTGGCCGGCGCCGAGCTGGTCGAGGTGCCCGCCGCGCCCTACCGCAACCCCAACAACTATGTCCGCTATTCCGGCCGGCTGGCCGAGGCGCTGGCGCGGACCGAGCCGAACGGCGTGATCTGGGCCAACCAGTTCGACAATGTCGCCAATCGCCAGGCGCATGTGGAGAGCACCGGGCCGGAGATCTGGGAGCAGACCCGGGGCAAGGTCGACGGCTTCATCTGCGCCGTCGGTTCGGGCGGCACGCTCGCCGGCGTGGCGATGGCGCTGCAGGGCAGGGGCGTGAAGATCGGGCTTGCCGATCCCGAGGGAGCGGCGCTCTACAGCTACTACACCACCGGCGAGTTGAAGGCCGAGGGCACGTCGATCACCGAGGGGATCGGGCAGGGGCGGATCACCGCGAATATCGAGGAACTCGAGCCCGACTTCGCCTACCGCATCCCCGATGCCGAGGCGCTGCCCATCGTCTTCGACCTCCTGGAACAGGAAGGGCTGTGCATGGGCGGCTCGACCGGCATCAACATCGCCGGCGCGATCCGCATGGCGCGCGAGATGGGGCCGGGGCACACGATCGTCACGATCCTGTGCGATTACGGCACGCGCTATCAGTCCAAGCTGTTCAATCCCGACTTCCTGCGCGAAAAGGGCCTGCCCACGCCCGGCTGGCTGGAACGGCCCGCCCGTGACCTGCCGGACATGCGCGTGGAGGATTGAGCGCAGCAGCCGGGGTGGCCCGTCCGATGGCCCGTTCGCCGATGCCACGTCCTGCCCCGCCCGCCGCGTTCCTCGCGCTGATCGGGTTCTGGCTTGTTGCGCTCCTGCTCGCCGGCGCGGCGGTGGCGCAGAGCGGCAACGGCGAGGCCGAAGGCCCGGACTATACCCGCTGGGAGGCGACGGCGGATCTCGCCGAAACCGCGATCGCCGACCGTTCGACCCCGGATGTCGTGCTGGGCAACCTGCGCGCCGAGATCGTCGCCTTCCGCGCCGAGTTCATCGCGACGCAGCGGCTGCATCGCGAACGGATCGAGACGCTGCGCGAGCAGATCGAGGGGCTTGGCCCGCCCCCCGCCGAGGGCGAGGTCGAGGCGCCCGAGATCGCCGAGCGGCGGGTCGAGTTGAACGAGCGGCTGGCGCTGCGACAGGCGCCGCTGCAGGCGGCGAGCGAGGCGCAGCGGCGCGCCGATGCGCTGGTGCGCGGCATCGACCGCGTGCTGCGCGAGCGGCAGGCCGATGCGCTGCTCAGCCTCTGGCCAAGCCCGCTGAACCCGGTGAACTGGACCGCCGGGGTGAACGCGCTGGTCAGTTCCGGGCTGACGGTGGTGGGCGAGGTGCACAATGCCTGGCTCGACCCGGCGCGGCGCGAGGAATTTCGCGCCGACCTGCCGCTGACGCTGTCGGCGCTGGTGCTGGCCGCGCTTCTGCTGCTCCGCGGCCGGGCGCTGATGGAGCGCATGACGCAGCGGCTACTGGACAGCGCGTCGATCCTGCGCGGGCGCGAGGCGGCGGCCTTCATCGTCTCGCTGGCGCAGCTTGCGGTGCCGGTGGCCGGGCTCTGGCTCCTGTCGCAGGCGATCTACCTGAGCCGCATGACCGGTCCCACGGGCGAGGCGCTGGCCGGCATGCTGGTGCCTGCCGGCGTGGTCATCTACGCCGCGCGCTGGCTGTCGCTCCTGGTCTTTCCGATCACGCCGCGTGTCGAGGTGCCGCTGACGCTGGGCGATGGCCAGCGCCGCAGGGGACGGGCGCTGGCGCTGATCCTGGGGATCGTCTACGCGCTTCATCTGCTCTACGCGCCCTTCATCCACCCGGAGTTGCAGACCGAGGCGGCGCAGGCGGTGATCATCTTCCCGGTCCTGGTCGTGGCGGCGGTGATGCTCGCCCGACTCGGCACGCTGCTCTCCCGGCATCAGCCGCGCTCGGTCACCAGCGCCGGCGAGGAGCCGGAGACCGACAGCTTCTTCGACCGCATGGTGCCGGTCGCGGGCAAGCTGATCCTGGCGCTGGCGGTCGTGGCGGTGGTGCTTGGCGCCATCGGCTACATCCCCGGCGCGGTGCAGGTCGTCTTCGCGACGATCGGCTCGCTGGCGCTGATCGCCTTCCTGATGGCGCTGCACGGGCTGATCACCGCGATCTACGCGGCGATCGTAGGCGACGCGGCGGCCGCCTCGCGCGCGCTGGTCCCGGCGCTGGCGGGCCTGCTGCTGGCGCTGGCGGGCGTGCCGGTGCTGGCCCTGATCTGGGGCGTTCGCGGCACCGAGATCCTCGAGGTCTGGGCGCGCTTCCAGGCCGGCTTCGCACTGGGCGAGACGCGTATCGCGCCGGCGAACATCCTGTCGTTCCTGCTGGTCTTCGTCGTCGGCTACATCATCACCCGCGCGTTGCAGGGGACGCTGGCGCAATCGGTCCTGCCCAAGACGACGATGGAGCGCGGGGCGCAGAAGGCCGTCGTCTCGGGCGTCGGCTATGTCGGGATCTTCATCGCCGCGCTGATCGCCTTCTCGACCGCCGGGATCGACCTTTCGGGCCTCGCCATCGTAGCCGGCGCGCTGTCGGTCGGGATCGGCTTCGGGCTGCAGAACATCGTCTCGAACTTCGTCTCGGGGGTGATCCTGCTGGTCGAGCGCCCGGTGAGCGAGGGCGACTGGGTCGAGGTCGGCACGACGATGGGCACGGTGAGCCGCATCTCGGTCCGCTCGACGGTGATCGAGACCTTCGACCGGACCGAGGTGATCGTGCCCAATTCCGACCTGATCTCGGGCACGGTGACGAACTACACCAAGTCGAACAAGACCGGCCGCGTCATTATCCCGGTCGGCGTCGCCTACGGCACCGACACCCGCCGGGTCGAGGCGATCCTGCGCGAGATCATCGAGGCGCAGCCGATCGTCGCCCTCAACCCGCCGCCCAGCATCGTCTTCCAGCGCTTCGGCGCCGACGCGCTCGAATTCGAGGTCCGCGCCATCCTGCGCGACGTCAACTTCATGCTGCGGGTCAGGTCCGACGTGAACCACGAGATCGCGCGGCGCTTCGCCGAAGAGAAGATCGAGATTCCCTTCGCGCAGCGCGACATCTGGTTGCGCAACCCCGAGGTGCTGACCGGCCGGCCACCGCCGGCCGCGCCCGAACCCGCCGCGCCCGCCGATCCGGTCCCGAAAGGTCCGCGGCCGCCGCCCAGCCCCGAACTGGAATTCGACGGCACCGACAGCCCGCCCGACACGTCAGAGGACGCACGATGACCGAACCGCTGTTCCGCACCGACCCCTATGCCCGCGAAGCCGCCGCGCGCGTCACGGCGATCACCGAGGTGGGCGCGCTGGTCGTCGACCGCTCGGTCTTCTACCCCTCGGGCGGCGGGCAGCCGGGCGATTCGGGCTGGCTCGACTGGTCGGGCGGGCGGATCGCCATCGTCGATACGGTGAAGGCGGGCGCGAGCGTGGCGCTTGTGCCGGAACCGGGCGCGGCTCTGCCAGTAGAGGGCGAGGAGGTGACGCTGACGCTCGACTGGGACCGGCGGTATCTGCACATGCGCGTGCATACCGCCTTGCACCTTCTGTCGGTCGTGCTGCCGCTGCCGGTGACGGGGGGCGCGATCGGCGCCGGCAAGGGGCGGCTCGATTTCGACATGCCCGAGGCGCCGGCGGACAAGGCAGCGCTCGAGGACGCGCTGAACGAGCTTGTCGCGCGCGATCTGCCGGTGACCGAGGACTGGATCTCGGATGCCGAACTCGAGGCGAATCCGGGGCTGGTGAAGACCATGTCGGTCAAGCCGCCGATGGGGCAGGGCCGTGTGCGGCTGATCCGCATCGGGCAGGGGGCCGAGCAGGTTGACCTGCAGCCCTGCGGCGGCACGCATGTCGCCCGCACCGGCGAGATCGGCGCCCTGCGGCTGGGCAAGATCGAGAAGAAGGGACGGCAGAACCGCCGCGTCACGCTGCTGCTGGCCGAGATGGCGGGCTGAGCCGGCTGCCGGCGCCCCTCACTCGGCCGCCGCGACCCCGGCCGCGGCCGGCGCCTCGCTGCGCGGCGGCTCGCCGATCTGTTCGTCGGGATCGATCTCGGGCAGGCCCTCGCGCGAGAGCAGGATGGCGACCGGCCGGGCCGCCGGGATATGCGAGCAGACGATCATCGTCGCCACCATGATCGGCACCGCGAGGAACATCCCCGGCACCCCCCAGACCGCACCCCAGAAGGCGAGCGAGATGATGATGCCGAAGGAGGAGAGCCGCAGCGTGCGCCCCATCAGCATCGGGTCGATGACCGAGCCGAGGGTGAATTGCAGCATGCCGACGATGACGAAGATCAGGATCGCGAAAGCCGGTTCGGTGACCTGCATGTAGGCGACGAGCGCGACGAGGAAGGTCGCGATGATCGAGCCGACCGAGGGCATGTAGTTCAGAAGGAAGGTCAGGATCCCCATCGCCGCGGCAAATTCGAGCCCGAAGAAGATCATCACCAGATAGACCGCGAAGCCGGTGACCGCGCTGACCCCGGTCTTCACCAGGAGGTAGCGGTTCACCCGGCGGATGATCGAATGGATGATCCGGCTGATCCGCTCGGCCCGGGCCTTGTCCTGCAACAGGTTCGCGAGCTTGGTGTCGAACCAGATCCGCTCGGCAAACAGGAAGCCGACGAACAGGATCACCAGCGTCGTCGCCGAGAGCAGGTTCCCCGCCTGCCCGGCCGCGGTGCGGATATAGCCCGAAAGCGGGATCGAGCGGATCGAGGCGGCGACGGCGGCCTCGGTATCCTCGCCCATCCAGGAAAAGAGCTGGGCGATCGCGATGACCGCCTGGTCGGTATAGGCGATCGTGGTCGTGACCACCGTGTTGATCTGCGACAGGACGATGGCGAGAAGCGTGAAGAGGATGCTCGAGATCAGCGCCATCGCCGCCAGCGAGGCGACGACCCGCGTGATCCGCCAGGAGCCGATCCTGAGCTTCGAGATCGAGTTGATCGCGTCGGTGGTGAGCGAGAAGAGGATGATCGCGACGACGAGCGAGATCAGGATGAACCGCGCCTGCACCAGCAGGAAGAGGATGACGGCAAAGGCGATGATGCCCAGAAGCCATGTCTGCAGACGGTCACGCCCGCGCAGGCTCAGACGGGCCACAGGCTGCAGCCCTTTCTCGGCAGGGTCATGGTCGCGCGCGGACATCGGGACTCGGAACCGGGCTCAGTTGTCTTCTGCAAGGTAGGGCCTGCGCGGCGGCGAAACAACTGGCAATCCACTGGCGCCGGGAGCATCGGCCACGCGCGCGGCATGCGCGAGCGCGCCGGTGAGGTCGCCGTAGCCGGTCAGGCGGCGCTCGTAGGCCAGGCCCAGCCGTTCGGCGGCGGCGCGGGCGCGGGCGTCGAGCGCGGCATCGTCGGTCTGCGCCAGGTAGACCAGTTTCTCGTAGTTGCCGAACATCATCGGGATCAATTCGGGGTGGCGGTCGAAGCCCATCGGCTTCCAGACGAAGGCGTCGAACTGGCGGACCAGGAAATCGGTCAGGTAGAAGGCCGTGATCTCGGTCTCCGCATGCGCGGCGAAGGTCTCGAGCCCTTCGAAGAAGGCGTAGCAATGCGGGCCGGCGACCATCTCGACGCCCAGCGTCTCGCAGCGCGCCTGCAGGGCGCCGCCGGTGCCGCAATCGGCATAGACGACGAAGACCGCGGCGTATCGATCGCGGTACTTCCGCACCGCCGCCTCGACGGCATCGGGGATCCGGTCGGGCCAGAGATGGAGGTTCGCGGGCAGGCAATGCAGGTCGAGGTGGCTCCAGCCGTTCGCCGCCTTCAGCGCCAGGATCTCGTGCGCCAGAGCCCCGCAGGCCAGGAGCAGCACCCGCCCCTCGCCGCGCGCTGCAAGGCCCTTCTCGGTCAGCACGGCGTCGGCGGGCGGCCTGGTCATGGCGGTTAGTTCCCGGCCGCCTGCGCCATGGCCGGGCGGAAGCGGGAATCGACGATCTCGTCGGTGATCGGGCCGGCATAGCGCATCACGATGTTGCCCTGCCCGTCGACGACGAAGGTCTCGGGCAGGCCCACGACGCCCCAGTCGAGCCCCAGCCGGGCGCGCGGATCGGCGCCGATGGCGGCGAACGGATCGCCCAGTTCGACCAGGAAGGCCTCGGCCCGGTCGGGCTGGTCGCGGTAGTTCACGCCCAGAACGGTGACGCCCTCGTCGGCCAGCGCCTGCAGCACCGGGTGTTCGGCGCGGCAGGGCGGGCACCAGGAGGCCCAGAAATTGACCAGCGTCACCTCGCCCGAGCGGATGTGATCGTCGGTCAGGAGCGTCCGCCCCGGCATCTCTTCCAGCTGGATCGTCGGTGCCGCCTGCCCGGCGCGGGCCGAGGGCAGGTCGTCGCGATCCTCGCGCAGGTTGCCGACGGCGACGAAGGCGACGAAGCCCGCGAGCAGCGCCGGCGGCAGGATCATGAGCGGTTTGAACTTAGCCATGTCGTTTGCGCTCCGAACGGTTTTCGATCTGGTCGAGTTCGGCCCGAACGCGGCGTCCGCGCAGCCAGACCCAGGCGATCAGCCCGCCCAGAAGCGCCAGCGAACCGAGCCAAGCCAGCGTCACCTCGACCGCATAGGCGCCTAGATCGGGCATCATGCATACATCCTTTCGCGGACCATCAGCGCCCGGTAACGGCGCGCCCGGATTTCGGTCCGCGTCCCGGCCAGGAGGAGCGCGACGAAAAGCAGCGTGAAGCCCGCCATGCAGGCATAGAGCGGCGCCTTGTAGGCCCAGTCCATCCGCGTGCCGGGGGCGAGGCTCAAAGA
>SLPP01000047.1 GCA_007131945.1 Paracoccaceae bacterium
ACCCCGCCAGATGATCCCTGCAATAGGCCATCAGCGTCTCGGACGTCAGCACCGCGCCCGCCTTCGGCACCACGACCGCCGTGACCGCCTCGATCCAGGTCGGATGCGGCACCCCCACGACAGCGACTTCGGCCACGTCCGGATGGCGGAAGATCGCTTCCTCGACCTCGCGGCTGGCGACGTTCTCGCCGCCTGTCTTGATCATGTCCTTCTTGCGGTCGACGACATAGAGGTAGCCGTCGTCGTCGAACCGGCCCAGATCGCCGCTGTGGAACCAGCCGTTGCGGAAGGCCTCGGCCGTCTTTTCGGGGTCGTTGTAGTATTCGGAGATCAGGTGCGGGCTGCGATGGGCAATCTCGCCCACCTCGCCCAGCGGTACCGGGAAGTCCATGTCATCGACGACGCGGGTTTCCACGTTCAGAGCCGGCCGCCCGGCCGAGCCCAGCTTGCGCAGCTGGTCCTCGGGCCGCAGGATGGTGGCGACGGGCGCCATCTCCGTCTGGCCGTAGAAGTTGAACAGGCGCAGGTTCGGCAGCCTCCGTGCGAGTTCCTCGATCACGGCGGTGGGCATGATCGACGCGCCGTAGTAGCCCGTCGTGAGGCTGCTCAGGTCGCGCCGGTCGAAATCCGGGTGACGTAAGAGCGCGATCCAGATCGTCGGCGGGCAGAAGAGCTTGGTCACGCCATACGACTCGATTGCCGCCAGCATCTCGGCCGGATCGGCCTTGTCATGCAGGATCGAGGTGACGCCGAGATACAGGTCCGGGCTGAGAAAGCAGTCGAGCTGGGCGCAATGGAAGAGCGGCAGGCAATGAAGCGAGATGGCGTGTTCCGTCATCTCGCCGTCGACGATGCAGCTCGTGTATTGCGCGTAAAGCGCCGCCGAGGTCAGCAGCGCTCCCTTGGGCCGGGATTCCGTGCCGCTCGTGTACATCATCTGGATGGGGTCGTCGGGGTCGACATCGCGCCAGACCTCGGAGCTATCGGCATGATCCAGCAGCGCCGATACCGGCTCCCAGCCCGCGGGCACGCGCGCGCCGGAATGCGGGATGGCGAATTTCGGCAGGCTCAGCCCGCTTTCGGCCATGGCCGCGTCGGCAACCGGGCAGAGCGCGTCCTCGGCGATCATCATGCGCGCGCCGGAATGGCTCAGCACATAGGCGACGTCCGGGGCATTCAGCATGAAATTGACCGGCGAGGTGATCGCGCCGAGACGGGCCAGGGCGAAACGCAACACGACGAAGGCGCGGTTGTTGTGAGAAAACAGTGCCACCCGATCGCCCTTCGCGATGCCGCGCGCCTCCAGCGCCAGCGCCGCCCGGTTCACCGCCGCGTCGAGTTCGGCGAAGCTATCGGACTGGCCACGGAAGACCAGCGCAGTCTTCTCGGGGTAGCGCGCGGCAGAACGGCGCAGCAGATCGCCGAGTTGCTGGCTGCGCGCGCGTCTGATGTGATGCTCGGTCTGCATGGTTGTCGTGCCTCGCTCCCGGGTGCCGGCCAGCCGGCGCGGTTAGGCTTAGCGTTACTGCCTCGTAATTCTGACGTCCACTTCGAACGCGGACCGTTGTCTCTCCCACTCCACCGGAAACGGCTCCCGCAACCGCGCCGGCGTCACCCCCGGCGCCTGCGTCCCATCCAGGATCGCCTTGACGATATCGGGCGCGAGCAGCGTCAATCGCAGGACGCTCGTCACATAGGAGACCGCGATCCCCTCGCGCTCGGCCAACTCGCCGATGGTAGTGAACTCGCCCGAGTCGAGCATCCGCTTCCAGCGGAACGCGCGCGCCAGCGCCTTGACCAGCGCGTTGTACGCCTGGCGCGGCGCCGCCGCGCCCTCCGGCAGCCGCATCTCCTTTCGCCCGCCGCGTTTCACGATGCGGAACGGGACGTGGAGCGTCACCGTGTCAGGAACGGTCGCTGTCCGTTTCATGCCGCCCGCCCCATCTCACCGTCTGTCATCTCGCGGACCATGGCGGGCGATTACGACCATCTGCTGCAGACAGCCATGCGCTGGTTCGAGGTCAGGTGGTCCGAGCTGATCCGCTTCAGGACGAAACACCATCCGGCATCCCGAAGACCGCCTCGCATTCGGCCCGCCACGCCGCGCGATGCTGCGCGGGGTTATCCGGAAACCGGCCCAGCGCCACCGCGAGATCGAAGAAACCTCGCCGGGGCATGTCGCCCGCGCGGCTGATCACCAGCGCGGCGATCATCGGGCGGCCTGCCGCCACATCCTCGCGCATGGTCTCCTCGAGCGCTGCGGCGACGAGCTGGATCGTGCCGGGTGATTGCAGGCCGAGTGCGGTGGCCACGGCCTGGTAGGTCAGGAAGGGGTCAATCGGGGTACGGCGCGACAGCAGCGCCCGCAGCTCGGCCGCCAGCGCGGTCGGTTCATCACCAGCGTCGGTCACTCGCCCAGCCTCAGCGGTTCGCGCAGATCCTCAAACTCCGGATCCTCGGCATAGACGCGTTCCAGCTCGCGCCGCGCCTTCGCCTTGCGGCCCGCCTGGTCGTAGAGAACCGTGCGCTGGTAGCGCAGCTGGCGTAGGAGGGTGTCGGCGCGATCCTTGCGGCGAAGGAGCACCAAGGTGAACACGTCGATGGCGGCATCAGCCAGTCCGAGCCGGGCGAGCGCGCGGCTGTGGTAGAGCACGAGCGCCGTTTGCACCGGCGTCTCGTTCGAGATCCCGGCACTCAGAGCGACGACCCACTCCAACTGCGCGCGGTCCGCATCACCCTCAAGGGTAAGTTCCGCGAAGGAGAGCAGCACCACTGAATCACCCGGTTCGATCGCCAGCAGCCTCTCGACATGGCGCATCGCCCCTGCGCGATCCCCCTCGAACTGGGCGATCTCGACCAGCGCCAGCCGCTTACCGCGCTCGCGGGGGCGGGCATGGGCATTGACTTTGGGCGTCACGGGGAAGTTGACCTGCGCGGCGATTCCGTACTTCTGCAGCAGGCCGCCCAGCCGCTCGAGGCCGCCCTGCGCGGCCTCCAGATGGCGTCGCGCAGGCCCGAATTCTTCGCGCATTAGCCGCAGCATGCCCGCCATCCAGGCGGCATCGGGCAGGCTGGTGTCATTTCCAGTTTTGGGCGATCCAGTTGAAGTAGGGCTCGTGCACTCGCACACTAATGTTCGGCCCGCCGCCTCCCGGCAAACCGGCCACCCGTACGCCCATGACGGCGGTCTGGTTCTGCGATCCCATCAAAGCGAACATGTTACCACCCGACGAGCCTTGGAAGGTCCGGCAGTTATCGATGTAAATCTGCGGTGCTATCAGCCCGTCCATGAAGGCCACGGGGCAGGTGGAATACCACATGGTCGAGGGTGGCTTGTCGCCCGGATAATGCAGCAGGTGCGCATCGAAGCCGAACATCTGGTCGGTGGTCGAAATGCCCATGTAGCCAAGATACTGGCCCAGCGGTTCGGCTAGCGTCACCACCGCAAGGTCGTAAAGAAACTGTTCGATCCCGCCCCGGGTGACGGCTTCGACATAGCCGGGCAGAACCGAGACGCTCTGCGCGGCATGAACGCCGAAAGGATAGTTGCCATCGCCCAGCGCGCCAGGCAGGAAATAGACTTCCGTTGGCCAGCCCACCTCAGGGTCGAAGACGCAATGGGCAGCGGTGAGCACAGTGTGCGGGCCTATCAGGCTGCCCGAACAGGCTCCCGGGTCCCCTTCAGAGTAGAACGTGATCAGCTGCCCAGCCTGAAAGATCGGCGGGTTGGAGCTGTCGGTCACCTGCACCCTAGGGTCGGTGGGATCAGGCGCCATGCGGCTCTGCTGCAGCCTGAGCGGCCCGGGCACCGGCTCGGGCTCCTCGATGAACAGCCCGCGCGGCGTCTCTTCGGGTGCCATAAGGCTGCGCATCACTTCGTCGCTGGGCTCGCTGCGGGTTTCGCTGCCGTCCATGCCGCGGGTGATCGTGCCGTAGCGCGACCGCAGTTCTTCCTCATCCAAGATCTCGCGCGAGAGTTCGCCGAGCGCTGCAGGGTCTTCCAGTTCGGGCAGGTCGGTCGGCTTGGCCGCCGAAAAATCGGGGGGGGGCCAGCGTGCCGAATCCGCGGGGAATCTCGCCGGTGCCGGCAAAGGGCATGCCCGGTACCTGCTCCTGGGCCTGGGCGGAAAGGCCCAAAAGCGCCAGCGACGCGCAGGCGATGAGGGCAAGGCGGAAGGGTGTTTGTGCCATGGCGGCCTTTCTTGCTGATTCAGCGCGGCGATCGGGCGGTCCCGCGACTTGCTGTTCGGTTCCCGAGAGCATGGTGCCTTGCCCGACCTCATGATGCGACCTCCTCGATAGGAGGAATTCATATGTTCACTCCAGAACCGTCTCCCTGGCAAGCGCGAAAGACCTTCGGGTACCCAAGAAACACCGTCCTGAACCCGGCGGTTCGGTACACATTTCCCCTTGATCCAGGATTGCCGGCGCGAGGATGAGGTAGCTCGGGTTTCGCGATCGTTCAGACCTCGACGAGAACCCGGGGGAACAGGACCAAAGCGAGAACGAGGAATCTCCGGTCGATTATCCTGGCGGCAGCTCGGCGAGGGCGTCGCGCACGAAATCCGGCCATCCGGCCTGTGCCGGGGGTAGACGGCCGTCGGCGGCCAGTCTCTCCAGCAGGTTCAGGGCTGCAGCGAGGTTGGCTCGGGGCTCTGCCCCGGCTTGGGCCAGCTTGTAGCGGACGACCACGAGGTCGAGAACGGCCTCGACATTGTCCGGTGTTTGCTGGGCAAGCGCCTCGGCGTGGACCAGGCTCGCACGATAGGCCGCGATCGCCGCGGCCGGGTCGCCACGAGTGAGGTGCAGATCACCCGTCCGGTCGAGGCTGATGGATAGATCCCGCAGCCAGAGCGTATTGTAGGGGTCCTGTGCGACGAGGCGTTCCGAGATGGCGGTCGCGGCGCGGTATTCGCTCTCAGCCTCGCTCAGCGTGCCTCGGGCGAGCAGGACGTCGCCAAGCTTGCCGTGCGCGACCGCGAGGTCGCGCTGCCAGTCTGTGTTGCCCGGGTCCTGCTCTGTGACGCGGCGAACGATTGCAAGCGCTTCGGCAAAGGCTTCGGCGGCGGAAGGTTCGCCCATGACGAACAGTGCCTCGCCCACCCGGCTGAGGTTAAGGGCAAGTGCATGCTGCGACTGGGCATTGGTCGGGTCGCGGGCCGCGAGGCTGCGGCGGATCGCAAGCGCCGTGCGATAGGCGGCGGCGGCCTCGGCCGGCGTGCCCGCGAACATGCTCAGGTCGCCAAGCCGATTGTGACTCGCCGCAAGGTCGTTCTGGCGCTCGTGGTCGTCGGGCGTGACGGCGGCAAGCGTCGCGACGATGGCGTGCGCCGCTTCAAGGGCCTCTGCGGCGCCCGCAAGGTCGCCTTGACGGGCAAGAAGGTTTCCCAGCCGGCTGAGACTGATTGACAGGTCACGCTGGCGCAGGGGATTGTCCGGGTCGATCGCGGCGAGGCGCTCGGAAATCTCCAGATCGCGCCGCCATGCCTCGGCAGCGCCGGACAGATCGCCCATCGCGCCCAGAAGATCGCCGAGGCGCAGATGGGCGATGGCGAGATCGCGCTGCCAGACGACATGGCCCGGATCACTGTCGGCAAGCGCTTCGATCAGCACCAGCGAGCGCCGTTGCAGTGCAAGAGCCGCTGCCAGATCGCCGCGCAACACGGTGACGTCAGAGAGATGCACGAGGCTGACCGCGAGGTCGCGCTGCCAATTGGGATCGTCCGGGGCAATTGCACGGCGAGCTTCGGCGCGGATCCGCCAGCGCTGGTAGGCGTCGAGCGCGGCGCCGGTATCGCCGATGGCGAGCTGCAACTCGCCCAGAGAGCGGAGCGTCCGCGTCTCGCCGTCGAGCGCGGGGCGCGGGGGATCGCGGCCGTCGGCGGCGGCCAGCGCGGCGGCCCGGGCGTAGAGATCGGCGGCGAACTCGGTGTCCGCCAGCGCCGAGGAATAGGCGAAGGCCGCAGTGTGGACGCCGGCACGGGCGAGACGGGTTCCGGCCTCGGAGATGCGGCGGTCGACCGCGACGGAGAGACTCGCCTCGCCTGCTCCTGCATCAATGGAGATGGCCGCCTCCAGCCGCGCGAGCGCTCCCAGCCGCTCACCGCGTTCGAGCAGCGCTTCGGCCTCGGCGCGGAGGTCACGGACCCGGAAGTCGGTGGACTCGAGCCCCAGAAGGCGCTCGCGGGTGGTGTGGAATGCCGCTGCCGCCTCGCCGAGCTTTGACTCGCGCGCCTCCCAACCGAGGGCCGCGAGGCCGCCTTCCAGCGCGGCGGCATATAGGGGTGCGAGGGGGGTGTCGTAGGTGGCGGCGGCGCGCTCGACCTGGGCACGCAACTCAGGCGAGAGTTCAGCCATCGCGAGGAGCAACCGGTCGCGTTCGGGAAGGTCCGCCGTCCGTTCGGCGAGAAACAGCGGTCGCGGCAGACCCGATTCCACATAAGGAAGCTGCGCGCCGCGGGTACGGTCATAAACATCCTGTTGAACAAGCAGCAGCGCCGAGCGGACATCCAAGCCGTCGGTGGCGAGATGACGAAGCAGTGCCTCGGTGAAGGGCGAGTTTTCACCCGCCCCGTCCGAAGCGATCTCGCCCGGCGCGGCGGCGAACGCGTAGACGACGCCCTCGGACCGACCCATCAGCCGCAGCCCGGGCGAGACCTCGGCACGAGCGAGCGCAACCGCTCCGCGGGCGGCGTCGGGAGCGCGGGTCGCCTCGGGTCCAAGCGCGAAGGGATCGTCGCGGCAGGCGTCGAGCAGTACGAGCAGGTTGGGCACCGCGGCGCGTAGCGCGACCACCACCTCGTCAAGCGGCAGGGCGGTCGCGGCGAGATTGGTGCCGGGCGCGGCATCACGGGGCAGGAGGTAGTTCCGCCCGGCTATCTCCACACCGTGGCCGGCGAAGAACAGCACGGCCAGATCGGCGCCTTCGGCTTCCTCGGCGAACTCAACGACAAGACGGCGCATCTGAGCGAGCGTGCGATCTCCCCGGTGAACAGCGTCGAAACCCAGCCTGTCCTCCAGCAACGCGGTCATCGCGCGGGAGTCGTTCAGCGGATTGTCGAGCGGACGCAGTTCCGAATAGTTCTGCACGCCCAGGACCAGCGCCACGCGCCGTTCAGCGCTGGCCGACCCGTCCGGCAGGACAGAAAGCAGAACAAGAATGAAAAGCCGCAAGAAGCGCATTGCTCATGCTCTATGAGGAATGCCGTGGCGCGTCCACATCTTGCCATGGATTGCTCATCGGACAAGCGCCTTGAATCTGCAAACCTCGCAAAGTGTCGGATGTAACCCGAGGCGCGGAGCCGTCCATCGTCTCAGAAACTTTGCCTTCACGGCGGGAGCTCGCCAAGGGCAGCGCGGCGTGTTTCGGCGCAGCGATCGACTGGGAGCCTTCGAACGAGAACATACCGCAGCGGCGTTCACTACCGCTTTCCCGACGGTGCACGTCCGGGCCGACCACTGGATGGGGCGGTCGACGGGGCGTCTGCCAACCCGGGCACTCAGCCGCCGGGCACGACGTCCAGCGAATAGACGAAGAGCGCCCCGCGAGCCCCCTCGGCCTCAGCGCCCATTGCCATGGCGCCCCGGGTTAGGGGTGCCTCGGCGACGTCCGCCAGCAGCGCCCGCAACCCTGCCGCTGCGCCGCCGGTGGTTCCAGTACCGCGGCTCTGCACCCCCTCCTGCCCGAGAAAGGCGAGGTTGAGGACCGGCGCCATCGGCTCCGCCTCAGCCAGCGCAACTACCACCCGCTCGCGCCCCAGCGTTTCGTCCGATATGCGAAACTGCCCGCGGTCATAGACGTTGCCTGGCTGAAGCCGCTCGGCGAAGTTGGATGGCGTTATGGCGAAATCGATGCCGATGAACAGCGTGTGAACATCTACCGCGGTGGCTGTGTCGTTGACTACCCGCACCCAGACCTCGTCGAGCGGTCGCACTTGCGGCACGGCTGCGGGGCTGATCGGCTCTACTTCGAGCCCGCCGCGCTTGAGATACACCTCCACCGTCACCTGACCGCCGCGCGTGAGCTCGTCGGAAAGGCTCAGTCGAGCGAGTTGCGTCGCCCGATAGACCCGTGTCATCGTTTCGCGAAGCCAAGCCGCCTGTGCCTCCGGATCATTCGTGGCGAGGTTCAGCGATGGTGGCACCTGCCCAGGGTGTAGCGAGATCAGCGCGCCGGCGTCGAGCAGCCAAAGTTCAGGCTCCGCTGGCTGAGCGGCAGCGAGTTCCGGTGCCAGCCCGTCGCCCTGCGCCAGCATCAGCCCGGCCACGTCGAGGCGCGACATCACGTCCAGCCGGATGTCGGCCGGGGCATCCGGCGCCACCAACTGCAGCCGGAACGGCGCTTCGGCATCGGCCGCCAGTGACTCCAGCATCTCCGTCACCGCCATTGCCTCCGGCGCATCGGAGCGGGGCACGGCGACAGCCAGGTCCATCTCGATCACCCGCTCGACGACGCGCAGCCAGACGCCCTCGTCCAGGCTCGCCGGGTCGAGCGCCGGCAGATCGGGCGCCGCTTCGTCCTCGTCGACCCGCAGCGGGCCCAGCACGCTGCGCAAGCTCGCTGCCGAGGCGATCTCGACGAGCCCCAGAGCTGCCTCCGGCCCCGCGGCGGGGTCCGGAAACACCATCAGCCGGGTCCCGGGCACGAGCCCGTGCACCGCACCACCAGAGATCTCGGCGCGATCGGCTGTGCGCCGCAGGGGCCACTGCGGGCGATACTCAGTTACTCCCGTGCCCAGGACGGGGCTGTTCAGTGCCGCCTCGTCGCCTTCGAACATGGGGATCGGCGCACGCCGGTTCATCGCCGCATAGCTCTGCAGTACCGCTTCGCCCAGCTGCCGATAGGTGAGTGTGGGGGCCTCGGCGAGCCGCGCCATTACCGTGAAGGTGAAAAGGCCCATCTGCACCGCATCCTCCGCCCCCGGCGGCAGCGGCAATTCGAAGGTCGGCTCGATCGTCTGGCTGGCATAAAAGGCCACGAGCCCGCCCATGTCCAGCGCCGTCGCCTCGGTTGCCGCGGCTCCCAGCATGGTCTGCCGCGGCGTGCCGGCCACCCCGCGGGCGGTGCCGGCAAAGGCCTCCGGTCCTGCGTAATCCTCCACCTCGGAAAGGTCCACCTGCCGCGCCACTTCGCGGCTGTCGCCGCCCAGCACATTGCGGGTCATGGTGGCCGAATGGCAGCAGTCGAATAGCGCCCAGACGAAGGCGCCCTTCGCCCGGATCGCATTAATGTCGGCTTTGATGTCCTTGTCGACATAGGCATTGGGCCATTCGGTCATGCCGCGGCGCATGATCCCGGTGTCGCGCGGCATGAACACCTCGTCGAGCCCGTCGATCTCGCCTGGAAAGCGCGCGGGCTGCTGGTGGCCGTGCCCCGAGAAGTGCAGATAAACCGTGTCGCCCGGTCCGGCCGCGGCGGCGAGATCGGCCATTGCCGTGCGGATCGCCGTCAGTGTGGGCGGTTCAGCTGCGAAATCGAGCGCGTCGGCCAGCACGGTCACATTCTCCGACGCGAAGGGCACGATTGGATGTGTCAGGAGCCACTCGCGCATCCGCGTGACGTCGTTGGCAGGCCCCTTCAACCAGTTGCGGCGTGGCAAATCGGGGTACTCGGTCACTCCCACAAGCAAGGCGCGGCGCACACCTTCGGCGGTCTCGGCAGCGAGGCGCGGTCCGGGGCCGAGCCACAGCCCGCCCGCTAAGGCAGCCGATCCAAACAACAGGCTGCGGCGGGTCAATGTCAGGTTCATGGGGCGGTCCTCTGGCATCCAGGCGGGCTTGGCCCACCCCCATCGGCTGGTGCACTTGTACTGTTAGTGCATGACGGGTCTCTACGCCAGAGCGAGCGTGGCCGTTGCGGCAGTTCGAGGCGCCGGAGACGTCCACGCGGCGAGTGCCGAAACGAGGCCTCTCAATGAAAATGACGCCGCGTGGCAGAGAAGGTTCGCCCCCAAGTCTCTTTTCCTCCGCCAGATAACCTATTGAAAAGTTTCTCCTGATCCGGATCCGGCCGGATTTTCTCGTTGTTTTCGAGGGTTATGCGGGTGGGGCTGTTCACCTGACTCGGGGACAGGAGGGCCAAAGGCGTTCTCTCGGGGCCGATGTTCTCTGGGTCTGTTGACTGCGCCGTTTGGGTGTTCAGGTTGTAAATCATTGCAAAAGAATGGGATTCTGGGGCTCCTGACCGGAATTGGTCAAGAGTCTCCTCTGCGGTGATACGGGACTGCAGTCGAACCTTGGCTGCTAATCGGGCGGATCGATCGGCGGAAGAAGGGCGGGAAGCCGCCTTTCGCAGCTGCCGCGTTGCCTCCGCGGCATCGGGCTGAAGCAGCCGTTCCATGAAGGCGCCTTCCGCAGGGAAGCGCCGCATTTCGCAAAAGACCCTACCGGTCGCACTTCAGATGCTTTGGGCTAGGCTCTGCTCCGCGTGTTGCAGCAAACTGGTGACTGCGGGAAGGTCTGCAGCTTCCGAGTGGCACAACAGGTAAACTCCGACGGGCTCTGGCGCGTCCAAAAGCTCTACTGCCTTTAGCCTGGGATCCCCGCCGAACTCCCCTTCGAGAACAAAGCCAAGGCCGAGACCGGCGGCCACAGCTTCCTTTACCGCCTCCCGGGTCGGCATGACCATCGCGGAGGTGAGCGACACGCTGCTCTTCGCGCAAACCTTTTCCACTAGCGCCCGGGTCATGGAGCCGACTTCGCGCATCAACAACGGCATCTGATCGAGTTGCTTCAACGAAACCGACCCAACTTGCGAAAGTGTATGACCTGCGGGGACACAGAGCATGAGCCTCTGGCTGGCGATCTGCCGGGCAACGAGGTCCTGGGGCACGGCGAGCAGAGAGGTCACCGCCACATCAAGGCGGCACTGGCGCAGACCCTCGAACAGTTCCGCGGTGTTTCCGTAATGGTAATCCACGACAACTCCCGGATGCTCGGCACGGAATCGCGCGATCAGGGGGATTGCGAAAGCAGGGGTCGCATAACCGAAGGATATCCGCCCCGCGCGCAGGCCACGCAGATCCGTGACCGTGGTGTCAAGCTCTTCGGCGCGCGCCAGGACCAGACGCGCGCGATGGAAGATCTCGCGACCGGCAGCAGTCAGTTCCGGCCCTGCCCTTCGATCCAGCAGGCGGAGCCCGCAGCTGTTCTCGAAGTTGCGCACACGCTGCGACACAGCCGGCTGCGATAGCCCTAGCCGCCGCGCTGCCTCGGAGAAGCTACCGGATTCGACCACGGCGATGAAGGCCCGAATGTCGTTCAGCGTGTGCGATCCGTTGGCAACGGACTTTTGCAGGGTCATCGGACTGCGGGTCCGTGTTTGAGTGTCATGGAGACGTCATTAGAAACGCTTATGGAAATACCAGTCCGGATAGAGAACACAAATACAAACACTGCATCCTGACTGCCCCCCTATCACGCCTGCATCCAGGCAAAAACCGTATCGGAGACACGTCACGATGGCCCACAGCAAGACCTCCGTCGTAATCGCGCTGCTGCTCTCGGGGGCGCTCACCGCTTCGGCAGCGGCAGAGTGCGAAAATCCCGAAACGCTCACCTTCTCGATGATTCCGACCGAAGATACCGCCGCCGAACTCCAGCTCTACCAGCCGTTGATCCGGCATCTGAGCACGGTTACCGGCAGGGACATCGATTTCTACTCGCCCACCAGCTACGCCTCGGTCATGGAGGCAATTGCGTCGGGCTGGGTCGATATCGCCGTTCTCGGCCCGGCCAGCTACACCCTCGCCAAGGCGCAGAATGACGACATGGTGGTTTTCGCCACTTATTCCCGTCATGCCGGGCACATGCAGGAAGAAGGGCCGGGCTATCGCGCCAACCTGATCTCGCGCGCCGACTCGGGCATCGAGACGATCGAGGATTCCCGGGGCGCCACGCTTGGCCTTGTCGATCCCGCCTCGACCTCCGGTCATCTGCTGCCGATGGTGGCGTTCGCCGGGGAGACCGGTGAGGATCTGGAGGACTTCTACGGGCGCATCGTCTACACCGGCGGACACGATCTGTCGGCGCTCGCGGTGCTGGAAGGGCGGGTCGATGTCGCCTTCGTGGCGACCCATCGCTTCGACAATGTCGTCGAGCGTGGGGACATCACCCTTGACAATGTGAACATCCTCTGGCGCTCGGCGGTGGTGCCTCAGGACCCGTTCGTCTTCCGCACCACCCTGTGCGAGGATCTGCGTGAAAGCATCGTCGACGCGTTCCTGACCGCGCATGAGGTTCCCGAGGTCGCGCCGTATTTCGAAGCGATCAACTCGCCGCGTTTCGTGGCGATGCAGGACAGCGATTACGATTTGATCCGTCAGTTGCAGGCCGCAGCCGACTGATCCGCCCGGAGACCTGTCCGGACCCGCCCCCAACGGGGCGGGTCGCCCCTTGTTCGAAAGCAGTGACATGGCGCAACTCAGATTTGTCCCCGCCCGCCATGCGGCACCCGCCGCTGCCTTGGCGGAACCGCTTTTGCAGGTCGAAAACCTGCGTGTTCGCTACCCGGGCGCGCCCGAGGATGTTCTGCGCGGTGTGGGGTTCACCCTCGCGCCGCGTGAATTCGTGGCGGTGATCGGCGCTTCAGGTTCGGGCAAATCCACGCTTCTGCGCGCGATCAACCGGCTTGTCGAACCCAGCGCCGGGTCGGTCCGGCTGGGCGATATCGAGGTGACCGCTCTTCAGGGGGGCGCCCTGCGCAGGTGCCGGCGCCGCATGGGCATGATCTTTCAGGAATTCAACCTGATTGAGCGGTATCGGGTGCTTGACAATGTGCTGCTGGGCCGGGTGGGTAGCCAACAGGCATTGCGGGCCCTGTTTTCCATCTACCCGGCGACAATGATTGCCGAGGCCGCAGCGCTGCTTGATCGGGTCGGGCTGGGTGCCTTTCTTGACCAGCGGGTCGATGCCCTGAGCGGCGGGCAGCGTCAGCGGGTGGGCATCTGCCGGGCGCTCTTTCAGGCGCCCGAACTGCTGCTGGTGGATGAGCCGACATCGAGCCTGGACCCGCGCATCGCAAACGACATTATGGCGCAGATCCGTGATCTGGCGCAGGAAAGCGGTGTTGCGGCGCTCTGCAACATCCATGATGTTGCCTTGGCGCGGCAATTCGCATCGCGCGTCATTGCCTTGCGCGACGGCATCATCGTGCATGACGGCCCCTTCGATGAACTTGACGAGGCCGCGCTTGGCGGCATCTACGCCGCGACAGACAGGAGCCGACTATGAGCGCGGCGCAGGCGATGCCGGGATCGAACCCCGCAGCTCTTGCGCGCTGGCGGCAGGCGCGCAGGCGTGGGCACATGGCCGTGCTGGCCGTGACGTCGCTGCTGCTCGCGCTTTCGGTTTGGGCTGTGCAAGGCTCGGTCATTCCGGGCACCGACTGGCGGCGCATGGGCGGGTTTGCCGAAGTGGTCACCGGGTTCGGCCGCTTCCTGCCGCCAGATCCGACATTGCTGCCCACGCTTTTTGAGCCCGCCGTGCAGACCATCCTCATCGCCATCATCGGCACACTGCTGGGCGCGGTGATGTCGCTGCCGGTCGCCGTTCTCGGGGCAGCCAATCTCAGGCCACTGGGCATGCCGGGCTACCTGCTGGCGCGTGGCCTGATGACCATGAGCCGCTCGATACACGAGATCGTCTGGGCGCTGATCTTCGTCTCGGCCGTGGGCCTTGGGGCCTTTGCGGGCATCCTTGCACTGGCTTGCCGGTCCGTGGGCTTCGTATCGAAGCTTCTGGCCGAAGCGATCGAGCGGATCGACATGCGGCCCGTGGAAGCGATGAAGGCGCAAGGCGCGCGTCCGCTGGACATGGTGCGCCACGCGATCGTCCCGCAGCTTCTGCCCATCGGGCTGGGCACGCTGATCTTCGAATGGGACATCAACGTCAATCGGGCGGCTGTCCTGGGGCTGGTCGGCGCCGGCGGGCTGGGCCTGACCTTCCACAATCAGCTGATTGCATCGAACTATGCAGGGGTCACCACCGTGCTGCTGACAATTCTGGCCATCATCCTTGTGGGTGAGGCAATCTCGGTGCGTCTGCGGCGGAGGCTGGTCTGACATGAGCAGCACGAACACTCTCATGGTCCTGCAGAAACGGCGGCGTCGTTCGCTGCTGCGCTTCCTGCTGTTGCTGGCGCTGGGTGCCGGGCTTTGGCTGACGCTGCAATATCTGAATGTGCGGCTGGAGCGGTTCGCCACGCTTTTCGACCGGCTCGGCACGCTTCTGGCCACCCGCTATTATCCGCCCGACTTCGAATACATCATGCGCCCGCGCTTCCTGCAAAGCGTGCTGGAAACCATTCACATGGCGCTTCTGGCAACGCTGGCGGGCCTCCTTCTTGCCATACCGCTGGCCTGGCTGGCTGCATTCAACGCCAGCCCGCTGCCAGGGGTCGGAAAGAGCGCGGCGCGCGTCTTCATCACCGGTGCGCGGGCAATCCACGAGATGATCTGGGCCATCGTGTTCATCATGGTGCTGGGCTTTGGCGTGCTGCCCGGCGTGCTGGCGCTGACGCTGGGCTGCATCGGCTTTGCCGGCAAGCTGTTCGTCGAGGAGATCGAATCCATCGACGATGCGCCGGTCGAGGCGATGCGGGCCGCCGGTGCAGGCCCGCTGGCGGTGTTCTTCTTCGGTGTGCTCCCGCAGGTCCGCACCGCCTTCATCGGCATCGGGATCTACACCTGGGACGTGGTCTTCCGATCCGCCACGGTTGTCGGGTTCTTCGGCGCCGGCGGCATGGGCTGGTATCTGCGCCGCACTGCCGACCAACTGCAAAGCGACCGCGTCGCAGCCATCATCCTGCTGATCGCGGCGCTGGTGGTGATATCCGAGGTGATCTCGCACCACGCCCGAACCGCACTCGAAGGTCGGACGGGCCAGCGCGTGCTCGCGCGTTGAACCTTCGCATCAATCAAGAGGAAACGACGCACGAATGTGGACCTATCACAACCCGGTCGCCATAACCTTCGGCGCAGGGTGCTTCGACAGGCTTGAAGCCCTTGTTGGCGAGCGGCCCTACCTTCTGGTCACCTATCCGGACGCGCCCTTCACTGCGCTCGCCGACCGCCTGACGCAGCGCCTCGGACCAGCGGCCGGAACGGTCCGCGATGTTGTGCCCAATCCGGATATTGCGGATCTTTCACGGCAGGCATCGGAGATTGCGGCGCTCGAAACTCGGCCCGAGGTGGTCATCGCGCTCGGCGGCGGCTCGGTAATCGACAGCGCCAAGGTTCTGGCGGCTTCGGCGCAGGGTTTCACCGCGGTAAGAGCTCTGCTGAGCGGCGCCGGGGCGCCAGACGACTGGCAGCCGCTGCCCCTGATTGCCATGCCCACGACGGCGGGCACCGGCAGCGAGGTTACCTGCTGGGCCACCGTCTGGGACCGCGAGACGGCGACCAAGCGCTCGCTCGATCACCCCGCGCTCTATCCCGAGGCGGCTGTCATCGACCCGGAACTGATGTGCTCGATGCCGTGCGCGCTGACGGTATCGACGGGTCTCGACGCGCTGTCGCATGCGCTTGAAAGCCTGTGGAACCGCAATGCAAACCCAGTGACGGCCACCCATGCGGTTGTCGCTGCCCGCACCATTCTGGAGGTGCTCCCGGCGCTGGTGGCCGCCCCGGGTGACCCGGGTCTACGCAGCCGGATGGCAGAGGCGTCCCTGGTTGCGGGTCTGGCCTTCTCGGGCACGCGAACCGCGATCGCGCATTCGATCTCCTATCCCGTCACCTTGCGACACGGCGTGACGCATGGAATCGCCTGTTCCTTCACCCTGCCGATGATCCTGCACAGCCTAGCCGATGCCGACGGGCTCACCGGTCGCGGGCTGCGCGACATCTTCGGCCCTGATTTGCGCGTCGGCGCCAGAAAACTGGCGGGGTTTCTGGACGGGCTGGGTGTCCGGCTCACCCCCGCCGGTTACGGGATCGACGCCGCCGAATGGGAGAATATCCTCGCCGAGGCGACGGACGGCCCGCGCGGCCGCAACTTCATCGGTGCAATCACCACCTTGCATCCCGTCTCGCCCCTCGCGGCATGACGCGGTGCGGCAATGCAAATCAAACACATGGAGATTACATGAACCGCTTCAAGGCTGTGGTGTTCGACTGGGCCGGAACCACCATCGATTTTGGCTCCTTCGCCCCAATGGGCGTTTTCGTCGAGGCGTTTCGCCGTTTTGATGTCGAAGCAACCATCGCCGAAGCCCGCGCGCCCATGGGCGCGCCGAAACGCGACCATATCAGGGCGATGCTCACGGCCCCGCGA
>SLPP01000322.1 GCA_007131945.1 Paracoccaceae bacterium
AATAGACATAGTCGAGATGCAGGAAGCGCCGCCGCGCGCCGGCCCGGTCGACGAGTTCGAGCGCGATGTCGTAGTATTGCCAGCCCGAGAGACCCGAGCGCAGCGCCGGCACCTTCATCGGGAAGGAGAAGCGCATCTGGATGCGGGCGTCGAAGCTTTCCAGATCGCTCTTGTAGTCGTCGAGCGCGGCCTCGATCACGTTCATGCTGAAGCGCTTCTCGGCATGCGCGTAGAAGCTGCGCATGATCCGGCTCATGTTGATGCCCTTCTTGTCGGCATCGAGGCTGACGGTGCCGGTGACCGAGGTCTCGAGCGTGACGTCGCCGGCGCCGGTGCCGTCCGAGGCGCGGGTGTGGAAGCGGATCGGCAGGCGGAAATTCGAGATGCCGACATGCTGGATCGGCGTTCGGGCGCCGCGGATCAGGCTGGCGGGACCGTTCTGCAGGTCGGGGAGCGTGCGGCGATAGGCGGTGTCGACGGCGAAATCCGCCGGGTAGTCGCGCGAGAAGACCGGATAGGCCGGGTCCGGCAGGCCGGGGATCAGCCGGCGCAGCGCGGGATCGAGGGCGGCAATCTCGGCATCCGAGGCGCGGCCGGCCCAGGCGCGCAGCACTTCGAGCGCTGCCTCGGCCTCGGCGCGGGCCGGTTCGCGGTCGGCGGGCGGGAAATGGATGTTCATGGCGCTCCCTCTGGCTGGCATGCGAGGCCGCAGGACGGCGGACCGCGCGGGTCCGACCCGGCGGTTACCCCCGTCTGGTCGTCATGTCTACGCCCCAGCGCGCCGGTCGGATCACCGAAACCCGCCGCCGAGGCGGCGGGAAGCGACGCCGGTCGAGGCAGGCCCGGTCGGGCCGGATCGGAAATGGAAGCGGTGGGGGTTCAGCGCAACTCGTGCAGGTGGGAGTTCCAGCGCCCCGAGGTGACCGCGTCGGCATTCGGGCGCCCCTGGCGGATCGTCGCGAGATCCGGCCGCTGCAGCGGCGTCAGCAGGCGCAGGCCGCACATCCCGGCGCGACACCAGCGCACCGTTGCCGCCAGGCGCTTGTTGCCCAGCGCCACGGTCACGACCTCGCCGTTGGCCAGTTCCTGCGCGAGTTGCAGGCGCGCCCCGCCGCTGCTGACATTGACGATCGTGGCCGCGATCCGGTCGCTGCCGCGCAGCACCACCACCGGATAGTCAACTGGCCAGCGCATTTCGCGATATCGCATCGGCACGATCCCTTTCAAACTGCTTCCCTTTTGCATTCAAAGCCTTGCCCTGCGGTTAACCGGCGGCGAATTTCCGTGGCGGCGCCGGGTCTTGCAGGTCGCGGCCTGCTGTCCCACATAGGGTTCGAGGCCCGCAGGCCGGGGGCGCTGATGGTCAGGCAACCGGCAGGAGGGGTGCTTGGACAGGAGAGAAAGATGAATCTGGAGAAGTTCACCGAACGCGCGCGGGGCTTCCTGCAGGCGGCGCAGACGATCGCCATGCGCGAGGGGCATCAGCGGCTGACCGCTGAGCACCTGCTCAAGGCGCTGATGGACGACGAGCAGGGGATGGCGGCGAACCTGATCCGCCGGTCGGGCGGCGCGCCCGAGCGCGTGGCGCAGGCCGTGGAACTGGCGATCGGCAAGCTGCCGAAGGTCTCGGGCGACACCGGAGCGCCTTTCGCCGACCAGTCGCTGCTGCGCGTGCTCGACGAGGCCCAGAAGATCGCGCAGAAGGCCGGCGACAGCTTCGTGCCGGTCGAGCGGATCCTGATGGCGCTGGCGATGGTGAAGAGCCCGGCGCGCGAGGCGCTGGAGGCGGGCGCGGTGAACGCCCAGTCGCTGAACGCCGCGATCAACGACATCCGCAAGGGCCGCACCGCCGATTCGGCGAGCGCCGAGGACAGCTACGAGGCCCTGAAGAAATACGCCCGCGACCTGACCGAGGCGGCGCGCGAGGGCAGGATCGACCCGATCATCGGCCGCGACGAGGAGATCCGCCGGGCGATGCAGGTGCTGTCGCGCCGCACGAAGAACAACCCCGTCCTGATCGGCGAGCCCGGCGTCGGCAAGACCGCGATCGCCGAGGGTCTGGCCTTGCGCATCGTCAACGGCGACGTGCCGGAATCGCTGCAGGACAAGAAGCTGATGGCGCTCGACATGGGCGCGCTCATTGCCGGGGCGAAGTATCGCGGCGAGTTCGAGGAGCGGCTGAAGGCGGTCCTGAACGAGGTCACCTCGGCCGCCGGCGAGATCATCCTCTTCATCGACGAGATGCACACGCTGGTCGGCGCCGGCAAGTCCGAGGGCGCGATGGACGCCGCGAACCTGATCAAGCCGGCGCTGGCGCGCGGCGAGCTGCACTGCGTCGGCGCGACGACGCTCGATGAGTACCGCAAGCATGTCGAGAAGGACGCGGCGCTGGCGCGGCGCTTCCAGCCGGTCTTCATCTCGGAGCCGACGGTCGAGGACACCGTGAGCATCCTGCGCGGCATCAAGGAAAAGTACGAGCTGCACCACGGCGTGCGCATTGCCGACTCGGCGCTGGTGGCGGCGGCGACGCTGAGCCATCGCTACATCACCGACCGCTTCCTGCCCGACAAGGCGATCGACCTCGTCGACGAGGCGGCGAGCCGGCTGCGCATGCAGATCGACTCGAAGCCCGAGGAGCTCGACGCGCTCGACCGCGAGATCCTGCAGAAGCAGATCGAGGCCGAGGCGCTTAAGAAGGAGGACGACGCGGCCTCGCGCGACCGGCTGGAGAAGCTGGAGGCGGAGCTGTCCGACCTGCAGCAGAAATCGGCCGAGATGACCGCCCAGTGGCAGGCCGAGCGCGACCGGCTGGAGGCCGCGCGCGATCTGAAGGAACAGCTCGACCGGGCGCGGGCGGAGCTCGACCAGGCCAAGCGGCAGGGCGATTTCGCCAAGGCGGGTGAACTTCAGTACGGCCGCATCCCGGAACTGGAGCGGCAGCTGGCCGAGGCCGAGGCGCGCGAGGCGGAGAAGATGGTCGGCGACGCCGTGCGCCCCGAGCAGATCGCCGAGGTGGTGGAGCGCTGGACCGGCATCCCGACCTCGAAGATGCTGGAGGGCGAGCGCGACAAGCTCCTGCGCATGGAGGAAGGGCTGCACAGGCGGGTAATCGGCCAGGACCACGCCGTCCGCGCCGTCGCCAATGCCGTGCGCCGGGCGCGCGCCGGGCTGCAGGACGAGAACCGGCCGCTTGGTTCGTTCCTGTTCCTCGGACCCACCGGCGTCGGCAAGACCGAGCTCACCAAGGCCGTCGCAGAGTTCCTGTTCGACGACGAGAACGCCATGGTCCGCATCGACATGTCGGAATTCATGGAAAAGCACTCGGTCGCGCGGCTGATCGGCGCGCCGCCGGGCTATGTCGGCTACGAGGAGGGCGGCGTGCTGACCGAGGCGGTGCGGCGCCGACCCTACCAGGTGGTCCTCTTCGACGAGGTCGAGAAGGCGCATCCGGATGTCTTCAACGTGCTGTTGCAGGTGCTCGACGACGGGCGGCTGACCGACAGCCACGGTCGCACGGTCGATTTCAAGCAGACGCTGATCGTGCTCACCTCGAACCTCGGCTCCCAGGCGCTGAGCCAGCTGCCCGAGGGGTCCGACCCGGCCGAGGCGCGGGCGCAGGTGATGGAGGCGGTGCGCGCCCATTTCCGGCCGGAATTCCTCAACCGGCTGGACGAGACGGTGATCTTCGACCGGCTCAGGCGCGAGGACATGGCCGGCATCGTGGATATCCAGCTTGGCCGGCTGGTGAAGCGGCTGGCGGGTCGCAAGATCGCGCTGGAACTCGACGAGGCGGCGCGCAAGTCGCTCGCCGAGAAGGGCTACGACCCGGTCTACGGCGCCCGGCCGCTCAAGCGCGTGATCCAGCGCCACCTGCAGGACCCGCTGGCGCAGATGCTGCTGGCGGGCGAGATCCTCGACGGGCAGACGGTGCCGGTGACGGCGGGGCCCGAGGGGCTGGTCATCGCCGGCCAGGCGCAGGGCGAGGACGCCGACGCGCCGCCGCGGATGAAGATCGTGCACTGATCCTCGGGACATGTCCCGAAAGGGGGGCCGGCGCCGGAAGGTGCCGGCCCTTTCCGTTCCGGCCCGCCCTGCCCCGGCGCGAGGCCGCTGGACCGGAGCGTCATGAAACTGTCATGCGACCGTGTCATCTCCGTTACATCGCGGGTCTAGTCCGGGGGCACCCAGAGCCCGGCCAGCGAATCGCCGGGCCACGCGGGCCAATGTACAGACCGAAACGGAGACACCATGAAACGTCTGTCCCTTCTGCTCTCATCCGCGACGCTCGCGCTCGCGAGTGCCGCCGGCGCCCAGTCGGTCGACCCGAACCTGCCCGAATACCAGCCGGTTTCGGGCGTCTCGGGCAACCTCGTCTCGATCGGCTCGGACACGCTCAACAACCTGATGACGCTGTGGTCGGAAGGCTTCCGCAGCTTCTATCCGAACGTCGCGATCCAGATCCAGGGTGCGGGTTCGGGCACCGCGCCCCCCGCGCTGGTCGAGGGCACCGCCCAGTTCGGCCCGATGTCGCGGCCGATGCGCGGC
>SLPP01000287.1 GCA_007131945.1 Paracoccaceae bacterium
GGGGGCGATGCCTCTGGCGGTCCGCCGCGTGCTCGGGACCGCGCGCGCGGAGGGCGTGGCGCCGGTCCTGCTGGCGGGCGGCTGGCTGGTCGAGCCCATCGCCGAGCCCGCGCGCGCGCTCTGGATCTGGGGGGCGGGGCATGTGGGGCGCGCGCTGGTGGGCGTGCTGGCGCCGCTGCCGGATTTCGCGCTGACCTGGGTGGATACCGCCTCCGAACGCTTTCCGCCGAAGGTGCCGCCGGGCGTCGCCCTGCGCGTCCATCCCGACCCGGCGGCGCTGGTCGCCGAGGCCCCGCGCGAGGCCGAGCACCTGATCCTCACCTTCAGCCACGCGCTGGACCTCGAACTCTGCCACCGGCTGCTCGCGCACGGCTTCGCCGGGGCCGGGCTGATCGGTTCGGCCTCGAAATGGGCGCGGTTCCGGTCGCGGCTTGCCGCGCTCGGGCATGGCGATGCCCAAATCGCGCGCATTCGCTGCCCGATCGGCGACCCGCGGCTGGGCAAGCACCCGCAGGCCATTGCGGTGGGCGTCGCGGCCGGGCTACTGAGGCAGGACCGCCAGGGACGGGAAAGGGACAGCGCCGGATGACCACGCCGCTTCTGGCCATCGATGGGATCACCAAGACCTATCCCGGGGTCGTGGCCAACAGCGACGTCAGCTTCGATATCGGTCGCGGCGAGATCCACGCGCTCCTCGGCGAGAACGGTGCCGGCAAATCGACGCTGGTGAAGGCGATCTACGGGCTGGTCCGGCCCGACAGCGGCGCCATGCGCTGGCAGGGCAGGCCCTATGCCCCCGCCGCCCCGCACGAGGCGCGCGCCGCCGGCGTCGCCATGGTCTTCCAGCATTTCAGCCTCTTCGACGCGCTCGACGTGGCCGAGAACGTGGCGCTGGGCATGGACAACCCGCCGCCCCTGCGCCGGCTTGCCGCGCAGATCCGCACGGTCAGCCGTGACTACGGCCTGCCGCTCGATCCCGGGCAGCTGGTCGGCGACCTTTCGGCCGGGCAGCGCCAGCGGGTCGAGATCATCCGCTGCCTGCTGCAGGATCCGCAGCTGCTGATCATGGACGAGCCGACCTCGGTGCTCACCCCGCAGGAGGTGGAGATCCTGTTCCGCACCCTGCGCCAGCTGCGCGCCGAGGGGCGGTCGATCCTCTACATTTCGCATAAGCTCGAAGAAATCCGCGGACTCTGCGACAAGGCGACCGTGCTGCGGCTGGGCAAGGTGGTCGGCCGCTGCGATCCGCGCCAGAAGACCGCGCGCGAGCTTGCCGAGATGATGGTCGGCACGAAGCTGCATCAGCCGGAACGCCCCGCCCATGCGCCCGGCGAGGTGCTGCTCGAGGTGAAGGCGTTGAGCCTGCGTTCGCCCTCGCCCTTCGGCACCAGCCTGAAGGAGGTGTCGGTCGCGGTTCATGCCGGCGAGATCCTGGGCATCGGCGGGGTGGCGGGAAACGGGCAGGACGAGCTGCTTGCCGCGCTTTCGGGCGAGCTGCGCGCACCGCCCGGCGCGGTCTCGGTCAGGGGCGAGTCGGTGGGCCATATGGGCCCGAACGTGCGCCGCGCCCTGGGCCTGCTCTGCGCGCCCGAGGAAAGGCTGGGCCATGCCGCCGCGCCGGAGATGTCGCTGACCGAGAACGCGCTCCTGACCGGTGCCTGGCGGCAGAAGCTGGTGAACCGGGGTTTCATCGACTGGACGCGGGCGCGCGGCTTCGCCGAGGCGGTGATCAGGCGCTTCGACGTGCGCACGCCGGGGCCGCATGTCGTCGCCCGCGCGCTGTCCGGCGGGAACCTGCAGAAATTCGTCATCGGCCGCGAGATCCTGCAGCGGCCCGAGGTGCTGGTCGTCAACCAGCCGACCTGGGGCGTCGATGCCGCCGCCGCCGCCGCGATCCGGCAGGCGCTGATGGACCTCGCCGAGGGCGGCGCGGCGGTCGTGGTGATCAGCCAGGATCTCGACGAGCTTCTCGAGATCGCCGACAGCTTCGCCGCGCTCAATGCCGGCCGGCTGACGGCGAAGCGGCCGGTGCGGGGCCTGACGCTGGACCAGGTCGGGCTGATGCTTGGCGGGGCGGACGAGGCGGGCGATGCTGCGGCTTGAGAAGCGCCCCCAGCCCTCGGCCGCCTGGGGATGGGCGACGCCGGTCCTGGCCGTCGGGCTGACGATGATCGCGGGCGGGATCCTCTTCGCCGCCCTGGGCAAGGACCCGTTCGCGGCGATCAAGATGATCTTCTGGGATCCGCTCTTCAGCCCGCAATTCGCCGCCTTCTCGCGTCCGCAGCTTCTGGTGAAGGCGGGACCGCTGATCCTGATCGCGGTCGGCCTCGCCATCGGCTTCCGCGCCGGCATCTGGAACATCGGCGCCGAGGGGCAGTACATCATCGGCGCGATCTGCGGCGCGGCGGTGGCGCTGGCGTTCTTTCCGGCGCCGGGCTGGTACATCTTCCCGCTGATGGTGATCGCCGGCGCCTTCGGCGGCTGGGCCTGGGCGATGATCCCGGCGATCCTGAAGACGCGGTTCAACACCAACGAGATCCTTGTCTCGCTGCTCTTGGTCTACGTGGCCGAGAAGATCCTCGCCGCGATGGCGACGGGGCGGATGCGCAACCCCGACGGCGCCGGCTTTCCGGGGTCGCGCAACATCGCGCAGTACCCGGCGGCCTCGAACCTCGAGATCATCGCCGGCACCGGGATGCACTGGGGCGTCGTCGCGGCCTTCATCGCGGTGATCTTCGCCTATGTGATGCTGCACCGGCACATGCTGGGCTATCATGTGCAGCTTGCCGGGCAGGCGCCGCGCGCGGCGCGTTTCGCCGGCGTCGCGCCGTCGCGGCTGGTCGTCCTCTGCCTCGGATTCTCCGGCGCGCTCGCCGGGCTCGCCGGGCTCTTCGAGGTCGCCGGCCCGGCGCGCATGATCTCGATCGACTTCAACGTCGGCTATGGCTTCACCGCGATCATCGTCGCCTTCCTCGGCCGGCTGCACCCGGTCGGCATCGTGCTCGCCGGTCTGCTGATGGCGCTCACCTATATCGGCGGCGAGATCGCGCAGTTCATGCTCGGCCTGCCGGCGGCCTCGATCCAGGTCTTCCAGGGGATGCTGCTCTTCTTCCTGCTGGCGCTCGACGTGCTGTCGAACTACCGGGTCCGGTTATCACGGGCGGAGGCCGCATGATCGACCTTTCCTCGATCAACCCCGTCGTGCTGGCCGCCGCGCTGATGGTCGCGGCCACGCCGATCCTGCTGGCCGCGATCGGCGAGCTCGTCGTCGAGAAGGCGGGGGTGCTGAACCTCGGCGTCGAGGGGATGATGATCACCGGCGCGGTCACCGGCTTCGCCGTCGCGGTGATGACCCGCGATCCCTATCTGGGTCTTCTGGCGGCGGCCTTCGGCGGCGCGGCGATATCGCTGCTCTTCGCCCTGCTGACGCAGGTGATGATGGCCAACCAGGTCGCCTCGGGGCTGGCGCTGACGCTCTTCGGGCTCGGCTTCTCGGCGCTTCTGGGCCAGGGCTTCGTCGGCGTCTCGCCGCCGCGCACGGCGAAGCTCGATTTCGGCTTTCTCAGCGATCTGCCGATCCTCGGCCCGATCCTCTTTCGCCATGATCCGATGGTCTATGTCTCGCTCGCGCTGGTCGCCGGCGTCTGGTATTTCCTCAACTACACGCGCGGCGGCCGCATCCTGCGCGCGGTGGGCGAGAATCACGAGGCGGCGCATGCGCTTGGCTACCGCGTCCGCCGCGTCCGCATCCTGGCGATCGCCTTCGGCGGCGCCTGCGCCGGGCTGGGCGGGGCTTATCTCAGCCTAATCCGCGTGCCGCAATGGACCGAAGGCATGACCGCCGGCGCCGGCTGGATCGCGCTGGCGCTGGTCGTCTTCTCCTCCTGGCGGCCGTGGCGGGTGGTGCTCGGTGCCTATCTCTTCGGCGGGATCATCGTGCTGCAGCTCAATCTGCAGGCGGCGGGCTTCCGCATCCCGGTCGAGTATCTTGCCATGTCGCCCTATCTGGTGACTATCCTCGTCCTCGTCATCATGTCCTCGGGCCGCGCGCGCAAGACGCTCGCCGCGCCGGGATCGCTGGGCCGACCCTTCCATGCCACCGGCTGAGCGCCGGAGCTTCAACCCCGCGGGCGCCAATCGAACCCGGCCCGCAAGAACAGGGAGAGTGAAATGAAACGCAGACATCTACTGGCCGCCTCGGCTCTGGCCCTTGGCCTCGGCGCCGCCGGCGCCGCCTTCGCCGACGATCCGCTGAAGGTCGGCTTCATCTATATCGGCCCGGTGGGCGACCACGGCTGGACCTATACCCACGACCAGGCGCGCCTGGAGGTCGAGGCGCATTTCGGCGGCCGGGTGGAGACGAGCTTCGTCGAAAGCGTCGCCTACGGCGCCGATGCCGAGCGGGTGATGACGCAGATGGCGCTTTCCGGCGTCGAGATGATCTTCGCCACCTCCTTCGGCTACGGGCCGGACGTGAACGCGGTAGCCGGACGCTTCCCGAACGTCGCCTTCGAGCACGCGACGGGCTATATCCA
>SLPP01000288.1 GCA_007131945.1 Paracoccaceae bacterium
ATGTCGCGGTCGATCGCCAGCCCCTCGATCTGGTGGAACATCGGCGTGTGGGTCTGGTCCATGTCCATCCGGTAGACGCGGCCCGGCGCGATCACCCGGATCGGCGCGCCCTGCGCCTGCATCGCCCGGATCTGCACCGGCGAGGTATGCGTGCGCAAGACGTGCGGCGGGCGGTCGTCGCCCGGATCGCGGTGCAGGAAGAAGGTGTCGTGTTCCTGCCGGGCAGGGTGTTCGGGCGCGATATTGAGCGCGTCGAAATTCATCCAGTCGGTCTCGACCTGCGGCCCCTCGGCGACGGCGAAACCCATGTCGGCGAAGATCGCGGCGCATTCCTCCATCACCTGGCTCACGGGATGCACCGTGCCGCGCGGGCGGGGGCGGGCGGGCAGGGTCACGTCGAGCCATTCGCCCTTCAGCCGCTCGTCGAGCGCCGCGTCCTCCAGCGCCGCCTTGCGGGCGCGCAAAGCGGCGTCGATCTCGTCCTTCAGCCGGTTCAGCGCCGGGCCCGCGGTCTTGCGCTCCTCGGGGTCCATCCGGCCGAGCTCGCGCAGCTTCAGCGCGATCTCGCCCTTCTTGCCGAGCGCGGCCAGGCGAACCGATTCCAGCGCCTCGGGCCCGTCCGCCGCGCCCACCTCGGCGAGGTACTTCGCCCTGAGTTCCGCAATGCCGTCCATCGCCCTCTCCCGACTGCGCGCGCCCGGCCCTAGCCAGAAAGCCGCGGCTTTGCAAGCCGAAGGCTGTCAGGCACCGGAGGCGACGGTCGCCCGTTCCTTCACCAGCGCCCCCTCGCCCTCGCCGCCAAGGCCGGCGGCATTGGCCTCGTCGGTGTCGATATGCATCTCGGTGAAGGCGTCGGGCTGAACGCGGACCAGCGTGTGGGTGAAGGTCAGCGCCCGCGGGCCGTCGCCGATCCGCACGTCGACCAGCTGCCCGTCCGCGAGCCCCATCGCGGCGGCGTCCTCGGGATTGGTGTGGATGTGCCGCGCGGCGACGATCAGCCCGTCGGTGTCGAGATGCCCGGCCGGGCCGATGATCCGCACCTTCGGCGTGCCGTCGAGCGCGCCCGAATCGCGTACCGGCGCGTCGATTCCCAGCGCGAAGCTGTCGGTGCGCGAGATCTCGATCTGCGTGCGCTTGCGCAGCGGCCCGAGGATCGCGACGCGTTCGAGCCGCCCCTTGGGGCCCTCGAGCGTCACGCGCTCCTCGGCCGCCCAGTTTCCCGGCTGGCGCAGCGGCTTGCCCGGCGTGAGTGCGTAGCCCGGCCCGAAGAGCGCCTCGACCGCCTCGGCCGAGAGGTGCACGTGCCGGCCCGAGACGGCGACCGGGATCGGGCGCCGCTGCGGTTCCGGCCGGGCGAGATGCGCGGCGACCTCGCGGGCGATCTGCAACTGCTCGGCGGTCTCGGTCACGATCACCGCGACGCGCGATTCCAGCGCCTGGATCTGCGGCGCGGCGCGGTCGGCGAGCCGGACCGCCGCGTTGTGGTCGTGATCGAGCCGCAGCCCCATGAAGTCGAGCCCGTCGCAGATCCGCCGCCGCATCGAGGCCGAGTTCTCGCCGATCCCGCCGGTGAAGACGACGGCATCGACCCCACCCATCGCCGCGGCATAGGCACCGACATATTTCCGCGCGCGGTAGGCGTAGAGGTTGATGGCGAGCTGCGCCTTCGCGTCGCCGGCGGCGGCGCGATCCTCGACATCGCGCATGTCGGACGAGCCGGTCAGCCCCTTCAGCCCGCTGTCATTGTAGAGCGCGGTCTCGATCGCCTCGATCGTCAGGCCCAGTTGCCGCGCGAGATAGCCGAAGGCACCGGGATCGACATCGCCCGAGCGCGTGCCCATGACAAGTCCTTCGAGCGGCGTGAGGCCCATCGACGAATCCATGCTGCGGCCGAGATTGACCGCGCAGACGCTGGCGCCGTTTCCCAGGTGGACCGAGATGATGCGCAGGTCCGTGACCTTCTGCCCGAGTTCCTCGGCCGCGCGCACGGCGACGTACTTGTGCGAGGTGCCGTGGAAGCCGAAGCGCCTGAGCCCCGCCTCCCGCCAGGCTTCGGGCACGGCATAGGTCGTGGCGCGGGCGGGGTTGGTCAGATGGTAGGCGGTGTCGAAGACGCCGACCTGCGGCAGGTCCGGCCAGGTCTTGATGGCAAGCCGGACCGCGGCCAGGTTGGCCGGGTTGTGCAGGGGCGCGAGCGGCGTTAGCGCCTCGATCCGGGGCAGGCTGTCTTCGTCGAGCCGCGCGGGCCCGGCGAAATCCGGCCCGCCATGCGCGATGCGGTGGCCGACGGCCGCGATCCCCTCGACGCCCCAGTCGGCGAGCACGCCAGGCACGGCGGCGATCGCCTCGGGAAGACCCGCATGCGGCGCGGTGCCGCCTTCGTCGCGCGCGTCGCGGCGGAAGCGGAAGTCGCAGCCACCGTCGCGGAACCGCTCGAAGGCGCCCTTGAAGACCTGCACCGTCTCGGCACCGGTGTCGAAGACGCCGAATTTCAGGCTGGAACTGCCGGCATTGAAGACGAGGATGCGCATCGCCACTCCCATTGCTTTGGCGGGCGCAGGATAGGGGCAAGTCGGACGGGGCGAAACCCCTGACGCCGCGGCGCAGCGTCCGATGTCGGCGCGGCGCGGATGCTCAGAACCGGCGCCGCAGGCCCAGCACGATGCCGTTCGACGAACCGCCGCTGCCGATGGTCTTGAACCCGTCCGAACGGTGGTGCAGCCGGCCGAAGAGGCTGTTGCCGGGCCGCGTGTCGAGATGTCGCTCGACCTCGGCGTACCAGTAGATCAGTACCCGCTCCGCCCGACCGCCGCGCTGCTCCTCGAAGGCGGGCTCGCGCGTGGCGTAGGACGGGCCGATCCCGAAGGCGACGCGGTCGATCACGCCGAGGAGCCGGCGCTCGGGCGTCAGCCCGATACTGACCGGCAGGTTGAACTCCCAGTGCGACTGCAGGCCGAAATGCCGCACGATCTGCCCCTCGACCGCGAAATCGACCGCGCCGATACGGAAGCGGACCGGTTCGCCGAGGGGCAGGGCGGCGGCGATGCCGACGAGGCCGGGGCGCTGGAAATCGGCCTTCCAGGGCAAGAGGACCACTTCCTCCCAGGGATTGTCGGCAAGGAGGCCGGCAAAAATGCCGATCGAGGGTTGCGCCGCCGCGCCCGAGCCGGAGGTCGCAGCGGCAAGTGCCAGGGCCGCCGCCAGCACCACCGGTCGCGCGCCGCGGCCGGCGTCGCGCGCTGGCGGCCCGGTCCTGCCGCCCGCCGCGCCTGGCTGGTTCAGGCTGGGCCGGCGATCGTTCTTCATGCGTTTCATCCTCGCTCCGTTCGCGCTCCGTCCGGTCTGTCGCCGATGATGCCCGGATCCTTCCGGGAATGCCACCATCGGGACGGCGTCAGCACCTC
Source organism: Paracoccaceae bacterium (assembly GCA_007131945.1). Taxonomy (GTDB): domain Bacteria; phylum Pseudomonadota; class Alphaproteobacteria; order Rhodobacterales; family Rhodobacteraceae; genus Pararhodobacter. The sequence goes on from SLPP01000288.1 coordinate 3,405, forward strand.
GGCGTCACCGGCCCGGCGTCACCCGCCTGGTGCTGGCCGGGCGCGCGCGCCGTTGCGCCGCGCCGATGCCCGATGCCGGGTGTCCGGCAAGGGCCAGGGAAGGACCACCGTTCGCGCCCCGGTCAGGACCGCCAGCCCGCGGCCGATCCGCGTCGCAAGCGCCGGGTCGGTCGCGTCGAGCCCACCGGTGAACCGGCCGAAGGCGGGCAGGATCAGGTGCCGTGCCCCGATCAGGAAGGCCGGAAGCCGCGCGCCCATGAAGCGCACCGCGGGGTGGAAATGGCCCGAGATGTCGGGACCGTCCGCGGCGACATGGCGCAGCGCGATCCCGCGCAGCACGGTCTCGTCCGCCGCGCGCCCCGGCAGGCCGGCGCTGGCGAAGGCGGCCCCGGCATCGTGGTTGCCCGCGATCCAGAGCCAGTCTCGACCGGCGGCGAGGGCCGCGAGCCGGTCGCGCTGCGTCGCAGGCAGGCCGGTCACCGCCGCGGCATCGTCGAAGGCATCGCCGAGGACGATGACCCTACGCGCCCGCGTCGCCGCAAGGGAAGCGGCGAGCCGGTCGAGCGTCTCGACCTCGCCATAGGGCGGCAGCAGGGCACCGCCGCGGCGCGCCAGTCGCTCGGCCTTGCCCAGGTGCAGGTCGGCCACGATCAGCGCCGCCTCTTCCGGCCAGAAGAGCGCGCCGTCGGCGCGGGCCCGCAGGTCGGCATCGTGGAAGCGGAAGGCGTGATGCGGCATGGCGCCTGCTTAGCCGAGGCGCGAGCCCCCGACCAGCCCGCGCGGGGTGGGCGGGCTGGTCGGGGCGTGTCGGCGTGCGCGATGCGCGAGCCCCGCCCGGGGGGGCGGGGCTGACCGGCCGGTCGGCCGCAGCGGTCAGAGCAGGACAAGCAGCGCGCTGACGATCGCCCCGGTTATGAACAGGTGGATCAGGCAGAAGCCCATGATGTCCTTGGCCTTCAGCCCGGCGATGCCCAGCATCGGCAGCGCCCAGAAGGGCTGCAGCAGGTTGGTCCAGGCATCGCCCCAGGCGACCGCCATCGCCACGCGGGCGACGTCCGCCCCCAGCGCCTCGGCCGCCGGCAGCATCACCGGCGCCTGCACCGCCCATTGCCCGCCGCCCGAGGGGACGAAGAGGTTGACGATGCCGGCGCTGATGAAGGTCCAGAAGGGCAGGGTGGCCGCGGTCGAGATCGAGACGAACCATTCCGACATGCTCTGCGCCAGGCCCGACTGGGTCATGATCGCCATGATCCCGGCATAAAACGGGAACTGGATGACGATGCCGGCGCCGCCCTTGATCGCCTCGTTGAGCGCGTCGAGCAGGTGCCGCGCGGTGCCGTGCAGCACGATCCCGAGCATCAGGAACATGAAGTTGACGATGTTGAGGTTCAGCCCGCTGCCGCGGATGAAGAAGTAGTGGACGAGGAAGATCAGCCCCGGGATGCCGACGAGCCACATCAGGATGCGGCTGTTCTCCAGATGCTCGGCCGGGCGCGAGGGCACGAAACGGTCGGGGGCGTCCTCGCCGAGCTGTTCGCGGGTGACGTAGACGCTTTCCTCGGCGCGCGGGACCATCAGCCAGTTCACCGCCGGGATGATGACGAAGAGGATGGCGACGATCGTCAGGTTGAAGCCCGAGAAGATCGTCTGCCCGGTGCCGATGATGCCGATCTGGTCCTCGGTGAAATGCCCCGGCGTGGCGATGGTCAGCGGGATCGAGCCGGCGAGCCCGCCATGCCAGATGACGAAGCCCGAATAGGCCGCGGCGATCAGCAGCCGGTAGTCGACGCGGACCAGCCGGGCGAGTTCCTTGGCGAAGAGCGCGCCAACGACCAGCCCGAAGCCCCAGTTGATCCAGGACGCGACGAGCGAGACCACGGTGACCATGACGATCGCCGCGCCGGGCGAGGCGGCGAGGCTCGCGAGATAGGCGAGGAACTTCTTCACCGGCGGCGAGGAGGCGAGGATGAAGCCGGTGACCAGGATCAGCAGCATCTGCATCGAGAAGGTCAGCAGGTTCCAGAAGCCGTCGCCCCACATCTGCACCACGGCCATGGGCGCGGCGCCCTCGAAGAGCATGGCGGCAGCAGCGGCGATGATCGTCAGGATCAGCACGAAGATGAACGGATCCGGCAGGTAGCGATCCATCATCGCCACGGCCGGGCGTGAGAGTGCGCGTAACATGGGTTCCCTCTTTCCGTTGTGGAATGCCACGAGGCATACCCCCATGGGTGGTATTTGTGCGCATCATGTCAAGTCTTGTGCAACCTCGCCCATATTCCGGGCAGGGGCGCGCGCCGGCATCCGGGACCGGAGGTGTCGCGGTCAGGGGGCGAGGCCGGCCTCGGCCAGAAGGCGTGTGGCTTCCAGCTCCATCAGCCGTTCCCGCCCGGCGCCGGCGATGGGGATGCGGCCGGCCTCGAGCAGCAGCGGCGCGGCGAACGGGGTCACGTGCGGCGCGCGGATGTGGCGGATGCGGCTGGCGGCGGCGAGCATCGCCTCGATCCGGCCGAAATCGACGAGCCCGCGCGCGGCCTCGGCGCGGGTGATGCGCAAAAGCAGGTGGTCGGGGTCGAACCGGCGCAGCGTGTCGTAGAGGATGTCGGAAGAAAAGGTCGCCTGCTTGCCGGTACGGCGCGCGCCGGGCAGGTTGGGGCGGATCAGCCCGGCGACGGTGGCGACGGCGCGGAAGCTGCGTTTCATCACCGCGTTGTCGGCGAGCCAGTCCTCGAGCCCCTCGCGCAGGTCCCCGGCGTCGAGGAGCGCGGCGGGGTCCGGCACCTCGTCGAGCGACCAGATCAGGAGCGCGTAGTCGGTGGCGACGAAGCCGAGCGGGCCAAGCCCCGCGGCCTCCATCAGCCGGGTCAGGAGGAGACCGAGCGTCTGGTGCGCGTTGCGCCCGGCGAAGCCGTAGAGCGCGAGATGGGCGCGGTCGCCGCGGAGGAAGGTCTCGGCCAGTAGCTCGCCGCGGCGGGGCAGGGCCGAGATGCGGGCCTGCAACGCCAGCCAGTCGCGGATCGGGGCGGGGAGCTCGGCCCAGCGGGCGGGATCGGCGAGGATCGCCTGGACGCGGGCGGAGAGCTGCGTGCTCATGGCGAGTTTCAGCCCCGAGAAGACCGCGATCTTCGGCTCGCGCGCGGGCTGCGGGGTGACCTGCACGACGGTCTCGCGCAGCCGGTCGTAGCGCACGGTCTGCCCGCCGATCAGGAAGGTGTCGCCGGGGGACAGCTGGGTGGCGAAGGCTTCCTCGACCTCGCCCAGATGGCGCGTATGGGCACGGACCTTCAGCATCGCCGGCTCGGTGATGGTGCCGACATTCATCCGCAGATCGCGCGCGCGGCGGGGGTCGCGCAGATGCCAGAGCCCGTCGCGGTGCACCAGTTGCTGCCAGCGGTCATAGGCGCGAAGCGCGTAGCCCCCCGTCGCGCAGAAGTCGAAGCAGGCGTCGAAATCGGCGCGGGTGAGCGCGGCATAGGGGCCGGCCTGGCGGATCTCCGGAAAAAGCGCCTCGGCGTCGAGCGGGCCAGCGCAGGCCAGAAGCAGGATGTGCTGGCAGAGGACGTCGAGCGGGGCATCAAGGCGCGGCTCGCCGTCGAGATCGCGTTCGGCGACGGCTTCGAGCGCGGCGGCGCATTCGATCACCTCGAAGCGGTTCGCCGGCACGATCCGGGCGCGCGACGGCGCGTTGTAGCGATGATTGGCGCGCCCGATCCGCTGCACCAGTCGCTTGACGTTCTTCGGCGCGCCGACCTGGATCACCAGGTCCACGGCCCCCCAGTCGATGCCCAGATCGAGGCTGCCGGTGGCGACGACGGCGCGCAGCTCGCCCGCCGCCATCGCCGCCTCGACCCGCGCCCGCGCCTCGCGCGAGAGCGAGCCGTGGTGCAGGCCGATCGGCAGGTTCTCGTCGTTCTCGGCCCAGAGCGCCTGGAAGAAGAGCTCGACCTGGGCGCGGGTGTTGATGAAGACGAGCGTCGTCGTCGCGGCCCGGATCGCGGCGAGCACGTCGCGCACGGCGAAGCGGCCGCCGGCCCCAGCCCAGGGCGCGGGCAGGGCGGTCTGCAGCATGGCGATGTCGGGGTCGGGGCCGGGATCGGCGACCAGCACCGGCACCGGGTGGCCGGCGGGCCCCATGAAGCGGGCGAGCGCGTCGGGGTTCTCGACCGTCGCCGAGAGGCCGGTCACGGCGAGGCCGGGGGCCACCGCGCGCAGGCGGGCAAGGCAGAGCATCAGCTGGTCGCCGCGCTTCGATTCGGCCACCGCGTGGATCTCGTCGATCACCACGCGCCTCAGGCCGGCGAAGATCGCCGGCGCCTCGGGATAGCTGAGCATCAGGGCCAGCGACTCGGGCGTCGTCAGCAGCACATGCGGCGGGTCGACACGCTGGCGGGCCTTGCGCGCGCCCGCGGTGTCGCCGGTGCGGTCCTCGACGCGGATCGGCAGGCCGAGCTCGGCCACCGGGACCGCCAGGTTGCGCCGGATATCGGCGGCGAGCGCCTTCAGCGGCGAGACATAGAGCGTGTGCAACCCCGGCGCGCCGTCGCGCAGTGCCACCAGCGAGGGCAGGAAACCGGCGAGCGTCTTGCCGCCGCCGGTGGGCGCGATCAGCAGCCGGTCGCCGCGCGCGGCGAGCAGCGCGAGCTGGTGCGGATGCGGGGTCCAGCCGCGCCGGGCGAACCAGGCGGCGAAGTCGGGCGGCAGGGCATCGGCGGGCAGATCACGCATCGCTGTCGGGATATCGAACGGCGCGGCGGCGCGGCGATGCGCGGGGTCGCCTGCGCAAATTTGCGCAGAGCGGGCCTCGCGCACGAGAAGTGTCGCGTTTTTTCATTCCCGCCGGCCGACATGAAAAAAATCGACGTCGCGCGGGCTGATGATGAAAAGAACGGAGGTTTTCTGCCGGAGGGACTTACCGCTCGCCGTCATGCGCGCGCAGGCGCGGCTCCACCCGCCGCGTCGCCGCCGCGCGCGAGAGCGCGTCGGGACGGAAGAGCGGCTCGCGCCGCTCGGCCGGCGCCTCGGCGCGGGGGTCATGGGCGGGCTCGGCTTCGGCCTCCTCCTCTTCCCATTCCAGCGCCCGGCGGAAGATCAGCACCGTCTCGGTCGACCGGCGGGTGCCGCCCATCAGCCCCTTGCGTTCCTCGCAGGGCAGGGTCTCGGCGCGGACATATTCCCAGCCCTCCTCGGCCTCGGCGTTGATCGCCAGGGCCAGGTGATGCGCGAAGCGCTCGGCCGTGGTCTTCATGCCGCGGACCCGTTCGGCGCGCGCTGGGGCGGGGATGACCTTGTATTCGTACATTCTGCGCCTGCCTCTGCCGGATTGCGCGCCTTTTGCGCCAAGTCGCGTCCGGATGCAAGCCGCGCCCTCAGGCGCGGCAGGCGGGCAGCGCGCGGGTGAAGGCGGCGATCTCGGCGCGCTTGGCGGGATTGCGCAGCGGCGGCCAGTCCTGCGCGACGCCGCCGCGGCCGCTGGCGATGACCCCGGCGCGGGCAACCGCGGGCGCGGCGATGCGGGTGGCGCAGGTCAGGTTGTTCACCCCGTTGTAAAGCCCGCCGGGCTCGGCCATCTCGCAGCCGTGATGCCGCGCGGTGGCCGGCGAGATCTGCAGCAGCCCCTGGTAGCGGCCGCCGGCGCCGGCGGCCTCGGGGCGCCAGCCGCTCTCGAATCGCGCCAGCCCCGAGAAGAAGGCGACCCAGAAGGCGGCGCGCGCCTCCTCGTCGGCCTCGGCGAAGCCGGGGCAGAACTCCTCGGCATCGGCGGGCTCCACCTCGATCAGCGCGCGCGCCTCGGTCTGCAGCGCCTGCATCATCGCCGCGTTCCAGGTCTCGGCCTCGGCGCGGTGATCCCAGCGCGCGACGACCTCGGGCGCTTCGGGTTCGGCCACGACGGGCTGGCAGGCGGCAAGGGCGATACTGGCGGCGGCAAGGACGAACAGGCGACGCATGGGTGATTCCGCGTTTGTTGCACGATGCCCCGATTTGCCCGCGGACCGGCCTGTGGACAAGATGCTGCGTCGCAGCATCGGGACAGGCGCGCGGAAACCCGCCGAAAGCCGCTTCACATGGCCCCGCCCGGGGCTTAGAAGCGGGCGCGACGACATCAGGAGCCCCGCCCATGCTCGATCTCAGCTATGACGCCCCGAAGCCGAAGGTCATCGCCGGCGCGACCGGCGACTGGGAACTGGTCATCGGGATGGAGATCCACGCCCAGGTCGCGTCGAAGGCCAAGCTCTTCTCCGGCGCCTCGACCGAGTTCGGCGCCGAGCCCAACTCGAATGTCAGCTTCGTCGACGCGGCGATGCCGGGGATGCTGCCGGTGGTCAACGAGTTCTGCATCGAACAGGCGGTGCGCACCGGGCTGGGGCTGAAGGCCAGGATCAACCTGCGATCCGCCTTCGACCGGAAGAACTATTTCTATCCCGACCTGCCGCAGGGATACCAGATCAGCCAACTCTACCACCCGCTGGTGGGCGAGGGCGAGGTTTGGGTCGAGATGGGCCCCGGTGTCGCGCGCCGCGTTCGGATCGAGCGCATCCATGTCGAGCAGGACGCCGGCAAGTCGATCCACGACATGGACCCGAACATGTCCTTCGTCGATCTCAACCGCACCGGCGTCGCGCTGATGGAGATCGTCTCGCGTCCCGACATCCGCGGCCCCGAGGAGGCCGCGGCCTATGTGCTGAAGCTGCGCCAGATCCTGCGCTATCTCGGCACCTGCGACGGCAACATGCAGAACGGCAACTTGCGCGCCGACGTGAACGTCAGCGTCTGCCGCCCCGGCCAGTACGAGAAGTACCAGGAGACGCAGGACCACGGCCACCTGGGCACGCGCTGCGAGATCAAGAACATGAACTCGATGCGCTTCATCCAGCAGGCGATCGACCACGAGGCGCGGCGGCAGATCGCGATCCTCGAGGACGGCGGCAAGGTCGAGCAGGAGACGCGCCTCTACGACCCCGACCGGGGCGAGACGCGCTCGATGCGCTCGAAGGAAGAGGCGCATGATTACCGTTACTTCCCCTGCCCGGACCTCCTGCCCTTGGAGATCGAGCAGGACTGGGTCGACGCGATCGCCACCGCGATGCCGGAGCTTCCCGACGCCAAGAAGGCGCGGTTCATGGCCGATTACGGGCTCACCGATTACGACGCGAGCGTGCTGACCGCCGAGCTGGAGAACGCGCGGTTCTTCGAGGAGGTGGCGCAGGGCCGCGATGGCAAGCAGGCGGCGAACTGGGTGATCAACGAGCTTTTCGGCCGGCTGAACAAGCAGGGGCTCGCCATCGGCGAAAGCCCCGTGTCGGCGGCGCAGCTCGGCGGCGTTCTCGACCTGATCGCGCGGGGCGAGATCTCGGGCAAGATCGCCAAGGACCTGTTCGAGATCCTGTGGACCGAGGGCGGCGATCCGGCCGCGATCGTCGAGACGCGCGGCATGAAGCAGGTCACCGATACCGGCGCGATCGAGGCCGCCGTGGACTCGATCATCGCCGCCAATCCCGCCCAGGTCGAGAAGGCGCGCGCCAATCCCAAGGTCGCCGGCTGGTTCGTCGGCCAGGTGATGAAGGCAACCGGCGGCAAGGCCAACCCGGCGGCGGTCAACGCGCTGGTGGCGCGTAAGCTCGGGCTCTGACGCTCACTCGAGCATCCGCTCGACCATCTCGCCCATGTCGCGGCTCAGCTTCGGATGGGCCCCGATCCGTTCGAGCGCGGCGCGCGCCTTCGCCTGCCGGGCGGCGTCGTAGCGCTGCCAGGTCTCGAAGGCGGTGGACATGCGCGCGGCGAATTGCGGGTTGCGGGCGTCGAGGCGGATGAGCCAGTCGGCGAGCAGGTCATAGCCCGCGCCCGAAGCCTGGTGGAACCCCGCATGATTGCCGGCGAAGCCACCGAAGAGCGCGCGGAAGCGGTTGGGATTGGTCCAGTCGAAATCGTCGTGCCGGGTCAGCCCCTCGGCCGTGGTGACCGCGCAATCGGGGCGGGCATGGCTCGTCTGCAGGGCGAACCACTTGTCGATCACCAGCCGCTCGTGCCGCCAGCGGTCGTGGAAGGCGGCGAGCGCCGTCGCGCCGCGCCCGGCATCGACCAGGCAGGCGAGCGCGCCCAGCTGCTCGGTCATGTTGTCGGCGCGCTTGAAGACCGCCTCGGCCATCTCGCCGCGGTCGATCTGCGCGACCAGCCCGAGCGCGGTGAGCCGCAGCTTCCGCCGCCCGGCCGAGGCGGCGTCCGGGCTGTAGGGGATGACCGGGGCGAGGGCGTTCACGAGGCCGCGCAGGTCGGCGGCGAAGCGCTCGGCGACGGCCCGGCGCATCGCCTTCCGCGCGGCATGGATCGCGTCGGGATCCGGGGTCTCGCCGCGGTCGGCCAGATGCGCGGCCAGCGTCTCGTCCTCGGGCAGGCGCAGCATCAGCGCGCGGAAGGCGGGGTCGAGATGGTCGTCGCGCACGATCGGGTCGAGCGCATTGAGCCAGGCGGGATCGGCGGGCGCGCCCGCGAGGATCATGGATGAGGCCGCCTGCAGCGCCAGTCGCCGCCCGGCCTCCCACCGGGCGAAGGGGTCGGTGTCATGCTCCAGCAGATGCGCGAGCGCGCCGGGCTCGGGATCGTGTTCCAGCACCACCGGCGCCGAGAAGCCGCGCAGGAGCGACGGGACCGGCCGCGCGCCCAGACCCTCGAAGTCGAGCGTGATCTCGGGCTCGTTCAGCTCCACCACCTGCGTCGGCGCGACCTCCTGCCCGTTCGCGCCGATCAGGCCGAGGGCGAGCGGGATGGTCATCGGCGCCTTCTTCGGCTGGCCCGGCGTTAGCGGCATGCTCTGGCGCAAGGTCAGCCGGAAGCGGCCCGAATCCCAGTCCTCGGTCACGCGCACGCGCGGCGTGCCGGCCTGCTCGTACCAGCGCTTGAACTGGGAAAGATCGCGGCCCGTCGCGTCCTCGAAGACCTTGAGCCAGTCCTCGATCGTGCAGGCCTGCCCGTCGTGCCGGTCGAAATAGAGATCGAGCGCCTTCGCGTAGCCCGCCTCGCCGACCAGCGTCGCCAGCATGCGGATCACCTCGGCGCCCTTCTCGTAGACGGTGGCGGTGTAGAAGTTGTTGATCTCGACATATTCCGCCGGCCGCACGGGATGGGCGAGCGGCCCCGCATCCTCGCGGAACTGGCGCGAGCGGAGCGTCAGCGCCTCGCCGATGCGCTGCGTCGCCGCGCCGCGGGCGTCGGCCATGAACTGCTGGTCGCGATAGACCGTCAGCCCCTCCTTGAGGCTGAGCTGGAACCAGTCGCGGCAGGTGATGCGGTTGCCGGTCCAGTTGTGGAAATACTCGTGCGCGATGATCCGCTCGATCGAGGCATAGTCCTCGTCGGTGGCGATCTCGGGCGAGGCGAGGACGTAGCGGGAGTTGAAGATGTTGAGCCCCTTGTTCTCCATCGCGCCCATGTTGAAGTCGTCGACGGCGACGATGTTGAAGACGTCGAGGTCGTATTCGCGCCCGTAGACCTCTTCGTCCCAGGCCATCGAGCGTTTGAGCGCGTCCATCGCATAGGCGGTCTTGTCCTCGTCGCCCGCGCGGACCCAGATGGCGAGGTCCACCTTCCGGCCCGAGCGGGTGGTGAAGCGGTCGCGCGTGGCGATCAGGTCGCCGGCGACGAGCGCGAAGAGATAGGCGGGTTTCGGATGCGGGTCGTCCCATTCGATCCAGCCCGCGCCGCGCCCCGCCGGGTTGCCGTTCGACAGGAGCACCGGCAGGCCGGATTCGATGCGCACGCGAAACGGCGCCATCACGTCGGGCCGGTCGGGGTAGAAGGTGATGCGGCGGAACCCCTCGGCCTCGCATTGCGTGCAGAACATGCCGCGCGAGATGTAGAGCCCCTCGAGCGCGGTATTGGCGCTCGGGTCGATCTCGACCTCGGCCTGCCAGTCGAAGGGGCGGTCGGGCAGGGCGGCGGCTTGGAGGGTGAGGCCGGTCGCATCGGGCTTGGCCGTCACCGGCGCACCGTCGATCGTGGCGGCGATCAGTTTCAGCCCCTCGCCGTCGAGCCGCAGATCGGCGCCGGGGCGCGCGGGATTGGGCCGGAAGCGGATCCGCGACGTCACCCGGGTCGCCTTCGGCGCGAGCCGGAAGGTCAGTTCGACCCGGTCGATCAGGTGGCTGGGCGGCGTGTGGTCGGACAGTCGGATCGGCTGGCGCATCGTCATCCCCGTTCGTTTACGGCTGAGGTGCCACGGCGCGCGCGGCGGTGCAAGCCGGGCGGACCGCTCGGTCGGTCGGGGCGGTTCAGTCGTCGGGCGGCGCGCAGTCGAAGCGCAGTTCCTCGGCGAAATCGCGGCCCACCGCGGGGAAATTCGCCTCGATATCGGTCACCCCGCCGGCCATCAGCTCGTCGAGCGCGGCCTGCAGCCGTTCCTCGGCGGCGCCGAGATCGGGCGCGAAGAAGCGCAGCCGGCAGTCGACGCGCCCCTCGACGCGGCTGTCGTGACCGATCGTGTAGGCGACGTAGAATTCGGGGTCGTAGACGCGCACGACCAGCGCGCCGGCCGCGGGATCGACCACGCCCTCGACGGCGCGCCAGTGCTGCGAGACAATCTCGCCGTCCTCGAGCCGCGCGCGCGCCTCCTCGGGCGGGCCGAGCGGGACCGGGCGGCCGTCGAAATAGGGCCAGAGATCGCCGTCATAGCCCGGCTGCCAGTTGGTGTCGAAGCCCGAAAGCTGCGCCTCCTCCTCGGGCGAGAGGGTCTCGGCAGCCGGGTTGAGGCCGAGATCGGAAAGGATCAGCATCGAGGTGAAGGCGTCGTAGCGCCACTCGACCCCGACGCGTTCCAGCACGCCCGCCGCGTCGAAGCGGAAGGTCAGCCGCGCCTCGACGAATTCGTGCGGATGCGCCTGCGCGACCGGGGCGGCGAGACAGGCGGCGAGGGCCAGCGCGGCGCCGGTGACGGGGCGGGGCGACAGGGGGTGCCGCGGTGGGTGACGCGGTGGGTGACGCGGTGGCATGCGCGCTAGCTAGGCATCGCGCCGGCGCGGGACAAGACGCGCCGGCGCGGGACTGGCGCGGGGGTGCCGTCGGGGCCCTGCCTGCCCCCGGATCCCCCGCGCACGCTCAGAAACCTCCGCCCGCCCCCTGCTGCCAGGGCTGAACCAGGTTTCCGAAACGGGTGAAGCGGCCCTCGAAGCTGAGCTCGACCGTGCCGATGGGGCCGTGGCGCTGCTTGCCGATGATCACCTCGGCCTTGCCATGCACCTTCTCCATGATCTCCTGCCACTTGGCCATGCCGTCGAGGTCGTGATCGCCCGGCTTCTCGCGCTCGCGGTAGTATTCCTCGCGGAAGACGAACATGACGACGTCCGCGTCCTGCTCGATCGAGCCCGATTCGCGCAGGTCGCTCAGCTGCGGTCGCTTGTCGTCGCGCGATTCGACCTGGCGCGAGAGTTGGCTCAGTGCCAGGACCGGGATGTTCAGCTCCTTGGCGATCGCCTTCAGCCCCTGGGTGATCTCGCTCACTTCCTGCACGCGGTTTTCCTTCGAGGTGCCGCGAAGAAGCTGCAGGTAGTCGACGATCAGCACGTCGAGCCCGTGCGTCCGCTTCAGCCGGCGGGCGCGGGCGGCGACCTGGGCGATGGGCAGGGCCGGCGTGTCGTCGATATAGAGCGGGCAGGCCTCCAGCGCCTTCGCCGCCTCGACGAAGCGGCGGAACTCGGCCTCGGTCATGTCGCCGCGGCGGATCTGCTCGCTGGGCACCTCGGCGGCCTCGGACAGGATCCGCGCCGCCAGCTGCTCGGCCGACATCTCGAGGCTGAAGAAGCCGACGACACCGCCTTCGACCGCGCCCTCGGACCCGTCGGGCTTCACGCCTCTGCGGTAGACCCTGGCGATGTTGAAGGCGATGTTGGTGGCGAGCGAGGTCTTGCCCATCGACGGCCGGCCGGCGAGGATGATCAGGTCCGAGGGATGCAGCCCGCCGAGCTTCTTGTCGAGGTCGACCAGCCCGGTCGAGATCCCCGAAAGCTGCCCGTCGCGCTGGTAGGCGGCGTTGGCCATGTTGACCGCGTCGGTCACCGCCTTGAGGAAGGACTGGAAGCCGCGCTCGGCGACGCCCTGCTCGGCCAGCTTGTAGAGCCGCTGCTCGGCCTCGACGATCTGCTCGCGCGGCTCGCTGTCGACCTCGACCTTTGCGGCGCGCGCGGCGATGTCCTGGCCCAGCCGGATCAGGTCGCGCCGCACCGCCAGGTCGTAGATCATCTGCGCGTAGTCGCGCGCCACATAGGCCGAGATCGCCGCCCCGGCGAGCCGGATCAGGTAGGTCGGCCCGCCCAGTGTCTTCAGCCCCGGATCGTCCTCCATGAACGCCTTCAGCGTCACCGGCGAGGCGAGCGCGTTCTTCTGGATCCGCGCCGCGGCGATCTCGAAGATGCGCTGGTGGACCGGCTCGAAGAAATGCTCGGCGCGGATCAGCGACGAGATGCGGTCATAGACGTCGTTGTTGGTCAGCACCGCGCCGAGAAGCTGCTGCTCGGCGTCGATATTGTGCGGAAGCGCCTCGGGATGCGCGCCCGGATTGGCCTCGCCCTGTGCCGCGTTGCGCAGCGTCGCGATCTCGCTCATGTCGCCTGCCTCCCCTCGCGCCGGTTCTTCGCGGCGCCTCCTGCCCTTGCTCCGGGGTTCGCCCGGGCCGCGCGTTCACGGCGGCTCGGGGCGACTCACGGTATGCCAAATCCGGGCCCGCGTTGCAATCTGGGTAAGTCTGTGGACGAACGGTGGACAACCGGCCGCAACGCTAGATCTTGTTCGAATTGTGCAGCTTGTGGCTGTTTGTTG
>SLPP01000213.1 GCA_007131945.1 Paracoccaceae bacterium
CGCCGAGCGGGCCGTTCCACACCAGCGTGCGGCTGGCGTCAAAGACCTCGCGGAGCGCATCGACGCTTTCCGGCCCGGCATCGAGGATCATCCAGCCCGGCGGGCAATCGCGGGCGACGCGCACCTCGACGCCCGGCGCGAGTTCGGGCGCGATCCGGAAGTCGCGCGGCAGGTGCAGCGTACAGGCAGCCTCCTCGGCGCGGGCGAGGATCTCGCGCACCGTCGGGTCCATCTCGGGCTCGCAGCGCGACCGCCCGACGGGCACGCCCTGTGCGGCGAGGAAGGTATTCGCCATCGCCCCACCGATCACAAGATGCTCAGCCTTGCGGACGAGATTGAGAAGCAGGTCGATCTTGGTCGAAACCTTGGCGCCGCCGACAACCGCCACCACCGGACGTTCGGGCACGCCCAGGGCTGCGTCGAGCGCCTTCAACTCGGCCTCCATCAGTCGGCCGGCGCAGGCGGGCAGGCGATGCGCGATCGCCTCGGTAGAAGCATGCGCCCGGTGCGCGGCCGAGAAGGCGTCGTTGACATAGACGTCGCCCAGCCCGGCAAGTGCCGCGGCGAAATCGGGATCGTTCGCCTCCTCGCCGGGATGGAAGCGGGTGTTTTCCAGAAGCAGCACGCAGCCCGGCTCCAGCGCCGCCACCGCCTCCTCGGCGGCGGGGCCGATACAGTCGGCGGCAAAGGCGACCGGCGCGCCCAACCGGTCGGCCAGCGCATGCCGAATCGGGGCAAGCGACATTTCGGGCAGGGGCTTGCCCTTCGGCCGTCCGAAATGCGCCAGCAACACGACCTTGCCGCCAGCGTCGGCAATGTGACGGATCGTCGGCAGGACCGCGTCGATCCGCGTCGTGTCGGTGACCCGCCCGTCCGCGACGGGGACGTTGATATCGACCCGAACCAGCGTCACCTTGCCGGCGAAATCCATCGCGTCGAGCGTCTTCCAGCCCATGTCCGCCTCCTGAAAGATCCGCTCGTCTTCTTGCGGGCCGACGCGGGGCTGTCAACCGCCGCAAGGTCGCCCGTGCCCCTCCGGGGCGCGGTTGCACCGAGCCCGTGCCCCGCTATGTTCTCCCGATGCGCCGCCTTCTGACGATTCTGGTCTTCCTCCTGCCGGCGCCCGCCGTCCCCGACGCCGCCCGGGACGGGCCCGTCCACGCCGGTCTCCTCTGCCTGGACGCCCCGTACGCGGCGGCCGAGACCGGGGAGGCGCGCTACCTCGCCGATCTCCTGCAGGACCTGCGCCCGACGCTGGCGCGCCACCCGGCGCTGGAGGCCGCGCTCGAGGATCTGGCGCCCGCGCTCTGCCTAGCGCGCGAGATGGGCGGAGCCGAGGGTTACTTCGAGCCGGCGACGATGCGCATCGTGCTCGCCCGCGGGCATCCGCGCGGCCTGCACCAGGCGATCCTGCTGCACGAATTGCGCCATCTCGAGCAGTTCGCCCGCGGCTTCTGCCCGTCCGACGAGCTGACGATGACCGAACACGCCCGCTCGGTCTTCGCTTTGGAGGCCGATGCGAGCGCGATCTCGCTGCTCCTGGCCTGGGACCGGTTGCTCGACGGCGATACCGCAGTCTGGGAGGCAATGCTGAACTGGCCGTCGCAGACCGACATTGCCGTGGCGCTGGCACAGGAGTTCTTTCGTTCGGGTGATCCGGCGGCGATGGCGGCGGCGGCCTTCGCGCAGTGGTACGAAAGCGACGAGCGGCGCGAACGCTACTATGTCGCGGCCTGCAGCGCCTATCTCGACCGCAACGAGATCGCGCATGCGCTGACCCCCACCGGCCGCCTGCCCGCGGATTTCCTCGACCGGCTGTGCCTCCTGCCCGCCGGTGGGGGCTATCCCTGCATCGAGCGCAAGGGGGGGCGGCGCTGAGCCGCGGCTCCGGGGGCTTTCCCTCGGCGCGTCGCACCGGTAGTTTCGCGCAAATCGAACCGGAAGGACCCCCCATGGCCGAGATCAAGGACCCCGAGAATACGATCCTGATGGAACTCAAGGACGGCACCGTGGTGATCGAGCTTCTGCCCGACGTCGCGCCGAAGCACGTGGCGCGCATGAAGGATCTCGCCCGCGCCGGCGCCTATGACAACGTCGTCTTCCACCGCGTGATCGAGGGCTTCATGGCACAGACCGGCGATGTCGCGCATGGCAATGCCGAGAAGGATTTCAATATCCGCCGGGCGGGGACCGGAAGCTCGGACCTGCCCGATCTGCCGGCCGAGTTCTCCGGCGTGCCGCACGACCGCGGGACGCTCGGCGCGGCGCGTTCGCAGAACCCGAACTCGGCGAACAGCCAGTTCTTCATCAACTTCAAGGACAACCATTTCCTCAACCGGCAATACACGGTCTACGGACGCGTGATCTCGGGGATGGAGCATGTCGACGCCATCACCCGCGGCGAGCCGCCAGCGAATCCGGACCGGATGATCTCGGTCAAGGTGGCCGCCGATGCGTGAGAAGCTGATCGTCGCGGCGATCTTCGTCGTCGGTTTCGCAGTGCTCGGCTATCACTGGCTGGGGACCGCCGAGGGGATCGCGCAGACCCCGCCGCCCGCCGACGCACCGGTGCTCGAGATCACGGTCGCGGGCGAGGCGAACGGCGTCATCCGCGTGACGCTTCGCCCGGACCTCGCGCCGCTTCACGTCGAGCGGGTGGTCGAGCTTGCCGAATCGGGCGCCTATGACGGAATCGTCTTCCACCGCGTGATCGACGGTTTCATGGCGCAGACCGGCGACGTGCAGTTCGGCCGCCAGGGCGGCGACATCGCGCGCGCCGGCATGGGCGGCTCGCGCCTGCCGGACCTGCCCGCCGAGTTCTCGGAAGAACCGTTCCTGCGCGGGGTGATGGGGATGGCACGCTCGCAGGCGCCGAACTCGGCCAACAGCCAGTTCTTCCTGATGTTCGATACCGCGCCGCATCTCAACCGCAACTACACCGTCGTCGGCCAGGTCAGCGAGGGATTCGAGGTCCTCGACGCCATCAAGCGCGGCGAGGGGCGCAACGGCGCGGTGCTGGGCGAGCCCGACGTGATGGAAAGCGTGCGCGTTCTGCGCTGAGCCGGCGGTCACGCGCAGGGCTTTATTTCGTCGGCCGATTGCGCCATAGGAAGCGGAACACGCAAGGGATCGGGCCATGAAATTCCTCCTTCGGCTTCTCACCTGGTGGAACAGCCAGACGCTTGGCACGCAGTTCTTCACTTGGCGGCACGGCGTGCGCGTCGGCGAGGATGATCAGGGCAACGTGTTCTACCAGTCGCGCAACGGCAAGCGGCGCTGGGTGATCTATGCCGGCGAGACCGAGGCGAGCCGGATCAGCCCCGACTGGCACGGCTGGCTGCACCACACCTGGAACGAGCCGCCGAGCGCCAAGCCGCTGCCGCACAAGCCCTGGGAAAAGCCGCATGTCGAGAACCTGACCGGCACGCCCGCGGCCTATGTCCCCTCCGGTTCGCTGCGCCGCCCCGACCCGGTCGAGCGGCGCGACTACGAGGCCTGGCAGCCCGAGTGAGACCGCACCGCGCGCCCCTTGCGGACGCTGGCGCGTCCTGCTTCGCGACCGGAGAGTCTGCCCGCCTCGGTGCGATGCACCGGCGGTGCCGCGCTGGAATCGGGAACCGGCAGGCATGACGCTCTACCGCCCGTGGGAGATGGCGCTCGGCGCGCTCGTGCTCGTCGCCGCCGTGGTCTTCGCCGTCGTCGGACTGACCACGACCGGCACGCGGCTGACCGGCGCGCCGAGCTACGCGCTCATCGCCGAGTTCCGCTCGGCCGAGGGGGTGCGGCCGGGCACAGAGGTTCGGCTCGCCGGCGTGCGCGTGGGCTCGGTCACCACCATGACGCTCGACCCCGAGACCTTCACCGCCCGCGTCAGCCTGCAGGTCGAGCGCGATCTGCGCCTGCCCGAGGACAGTACCCTCGCGGTCTCGACCGAGGGGCTCCTGGGCGGCACCTTCCTCGAGATCCTGCCCGGCGGCGCGCCCTTCGACCTGGAGCCCGGTGGCCAGTTTGCCGACACGCAGAGCGCGGTCAGCCTGATCGCGCTCCTGATGCGCGCCTTCACCGGGGAGCCGGCCACCGGGGAAGCTGAATGATCCTGCGCGCACTCGTCCTGTCGCTCGCCCTCTCGGCGCCCTCACAGGGGCAGGAGATGGTTCAGGGCGCGACCGTGACCCTGCGCGGGCTCGACCGGATCGCCGGCGAGACGACCGAACTGCGCATCGGTGCTGGCGAACAGGTCGAGTACGGAAGGTTGCGCATCAGCCTGCGCGAATGCCGCTTTCCGGCTGCCAACCCCGCCTCGGACGCCTTCGCCTTTCTCGAGATCGAGGACATGCGGCTGGGCGAGCGGGTCTTCGAGGGCTGGATGATCGCCTCGTCGCCGGCGCTCAACGCGCTCGACCACGTGCGCTACGATGTCTGGGTGATCGGCTGCCAGTAGGCGCCCGAGGGGCTTTCGGGGTTTTCCACCGCGAAGGCGCGCGCATGATCGGCGCGTGCGGCCAGCGCCACCGCCAGCTGCC
>SLPP01000014.1 GCA_007131945.1 Paracoccaceae bacterium
AACCCTTTCTCAGCCCATCGAGCCAATGCCCCTTGACCTCGCTGCCTGAGAACCCGAACCTTCACATGCCCGGAGCACGACGCCAGGGAATTTCCACACCATTCGCCACACAACCTTAGCCGCCCTCAACCAGACCTGTGTCGTGTAGTGTGGCGTATGGCAGGTGTATGGCAAGCGTATGGCAGTTCGCCGCCTTTTCGCCCGCTCGAGGCTGCCATCGAGACTCTCCGGGTCGATCGCAGGCGGCGGCTAGCCGGTGCCGGGAAACCCAGAGACCCGCCGAATCGACGGAAGCGCGCGCCGATACGGGGGATCGGCTTCCGTACCGACGCCGGTCGGCTCTTCGCCATGTGCTTTTCGCCGTCCAGCCATTTCGGGTGGCGGCTGACCGGCAGAATGCCGTTCTTCAGCCCCTTGAGGCAGCGAACTGGTCCCAGCAGTCGAGCGCCTTGCCGGCATACATGACCGCCGGTCCGCCGCCCATCTGTATCGCCATGGCGAGCACGTCGCCGAGTTCCTCGCGCGTCGCACCGGCGCGCATCAGGGCATCGACGTGAAAGGCAATGCAGGCTTCGCAGCGCACGGCAACGGCGATGCCGAGGGCCACGAATTCCTTTTCCTTCACGCCCAGTGCGCCCTGCTCCTTCACCGCCTTCGACAGGCCGCCAAAGCCCTTCATGGCGTCGGGAATCGCCTTGGCGAGCGTGCGGCTTCGTTCGCGGGTCTGCGCGATATAGTCGGCGTAATCCATCATCTGCCTCGTCATCTGCGTTGCCTGTCCGCGCCTCACATGGCGGCGCGGCGGCTTTCCATGATCTGCGTCAACTGCCGATGATCCGAGTGCCGGCGGTCGGGGGCTCTGGCGTCGAAGTCAGGACCGATCGGAGGACGGCAGCGCCCCGGTGGCGCTTCGGAAGTGGTCGTGCGCATCTTGCGGGAGGCATGTGCCACGCGTTCGGACTCGCTCACCCCTCCTCGGCCTGTTCGGCGATGCGGGCGACCGAAACCACCTCCTCGCCGGTGCCGTTGAGGTTGAGGACCTTCACGCCGCCGCCGATACGCGACAGGAAACGGATCCCCTCGACCGGCACGCGGATCGACTGGCCGCCCGAGGTGACCAGCATCACCTGATCGGCCATCTCGACCGGGAAGGAGGCCACCAGCGCGCCGCCACGCCGGGCATTGTCGGTCGCGCGCACGCCCTGGCCGCCGCGCCCGGTCACCCGGTAGTCGTGGCTGGAAGTAAGCTTGCCGAGCCCGCCTGCGGTGATGGTCAGGATCAGGTCCTCGGCCGCCGACATCTCGGCATAGCGTTCGGGGGAGAGTTGGCCGATCTCGGCGCCGCTATCCTCGTCTTCGGTCTCGGCATCGGCCTCCTCGGGGGTGCCGGCCATCAGGCGGCGCAGGCGCAGATAGGCGGCGCGTTCCTCGGGCGTGGCCTCGAAATGGCGGATCACGGCCATCGACACGACACGGTCGCCCTCGGCCAGCTTGATGCCGCGTACACCCGTGGAATCGCGGCCCTTGAAGACGCGCACGTCGGTCGTGGGAAACCGGATGGCGCGGCCCATGGCGGTCACCAGCATCACGTCGTCGCCCTCGTCGCAGATGCGGGCGTTGACGAGGCTCACGCTCTCGGGCAGACGCATGGCGATCTTGCCGTTGCGCATGACGTTGGTGAAATCCGACAGCGCGTTGCGGCGCACGTCGCCCGCCGAAGTGGCGAAGAAGATCTGCAGCTTGTCCCAATCCTCCTCGGGCGCGTCGACGGGCATCAGGGCCGCGACGCTGACGCCAGTGGCGATCGGCAGGATGTTGATGACGGCCTTGCCGCGCGCGTTGCGGCCCGCCAGCGGCAGGCGCCAGCACTTCAGCTTGTAGACCATCCCGTCGGTGGTGAAGAATAGAAGGTTCGTGTGCGTGTTGGCGACGAAAAGCGTGGTGACGACGTCGTCCTCCTTTGTTGACATCGAGCTGAGTCCCTTGCCGCCGCGCCGCTGGGCGCGGAATTCGGCCAGCGGCGTGCGCTTTATGTAGCCGGACTGGGTGATCGTCACCACCATGTCCTCGCGCTCGATCAGGTCCTCGTCCTCCATGTCGCCGGCCCAGTCGACGATCTCGGTCCGGCGGGGAACGGCGAAGAGGTCGCGCACCTCGCGCAGCTCGGCGGCGATGATCGCCATGATCCGCGCGCGCGAGCGCAGGATGTCGAGATAGTCTCGGATCCTGGCGGCGAGCTCCTCGAGCTCGTCGGTAACCTCCTTAACACCCATCGCGGTCAGTCGCTGCAGACGCAGATCGAGGATGGCGCGGGCCTGGATTTCGCTGAGGTTGTAGGTCCCGTCATCGTTCATCGTGTGGCTGGGGTCGTCGATCAGCCGGATATAGGCGGCGATGTCGGCGGCCGGCCAGCGGCGGGTCATAAGCTTCTCGCGCGCCTCCGCCGGATCGGCCGAGGCGCGGATGGTGGCGACGACCTCGTCGACATTGGAGACCGCGACGGCAAGGCCGCAGAGGACATGGCTGCGCTCGCGCGCCTTGTTCAGCTCATACGCGGTACGGCGGGTGACGACTTCCTCGCGGAAGGCGATGAAATGGGTGAGGAAGTCGCGCAGCGTTAGCTGTTCGGGCCGGCCACCATTGAGCGCCAGCATGTTGCAGCCGAAGGAGGTCTGCATCGGCGTGAAGCGGAAGAGCTGGTTGAGCACGACGTCGGGCGTCGCGTCGCGCTTTAGTTCGATCACGACGCGCACGCCGACGCGATCCGATTCGTCGGCGACATGGGCGATCCCCTCGATCTTCTTCTCGCGCACCGCATCGGCGATCTTCTCGACCATCGACGCCTTGTTGACCTGATACGGGATCTCGTCGACGACGATGGCGTAGCGGTCCTTGCGCAGCTCCTCGACATGGGTGCGGGCGCGGATGATGACCGAGCCGCGCCCCTCCAGATAGGCCTTGCGCGCGCCCGACCGGCCGAGGATCAGCGCTCCGGTGGGAAAGTCCGGCCCGGGAATGTGCTGCATCAGGTCTTCGCTGGTCAGTTCCGGATCCTCGATCAGCGCCAGCGTCGCGTCCACGACCTCGCCGAGGTTGTGCGGCGGGATGTTCGTGGCCATGCCGACGGCAATGCCGCCGGCGCCATTGACCAGCATGTTCGGGAAGCGTGCCGGCAGAACCGTGGGCTCGCGGTCCTTGCCGTCGTAATTGTCCTGGAAATCGACCGTGGCCTTGTCGATATCGGCCAGCAGGTAGTTCGCCGGCCGGTCCATGCGCACCTCGGTATAGCGCATCGCCGCCGGGTTGTCGCCGTCCATCGAGCCGAAATTGCCCTGCCCGTCCAGGAGCTTGACCGACATCGAGAAGGGCTGCGCCATGCGCACCAGCGCGTCGTAGATGGCGCTGTCGCCGTGCGGATGGTATTTCCCCATCACATCGCCCACGGGGCGGGCAGACTTGCGATAGGGCTTGTCGTGGGTGTTGCCGGTCTCGTGCATCGCGTAGAGAATTCGGCGGTGAACCGGCTTGAGCCCGTCGCGCAGGTCGGGAATGGCCCGGGAGACGATCACGCTCATCGCATAGTCGAGATAGGAGGCACGCATTTCCGCGGTGATCGAGACGGTCGGCCTCGACGGTTTCTTCGCCTCGGTGTCGTCAGGGTTTTCGGGGGTGTCGTTCACCGGGACCTCGCTGGGAACATCCGCAAGATATTGTTACCGCGCTTATAGCAAGACCCCACGTGCAGGCGCAATGGCGCGGCCGCGTCCGGGCTGATTTGGGTCAATGTTCAGTCCGCGAACTTGCTGATACACTCGCGCAAAATACAGGAGGAAGCCGCATGTATCGAAACATTCTGGTCCCCATCGCCTATGAGAAGGGCCACGACGCTAAGCAGGAACTCAACGCGGCGCGCAAGCTTGCTGATCCGGGGGCGAAGATCACGCTTCTGCACGTCATGGATCCCGTGCCATTCTTCGCCATCGACTACATGCCCGAGGGCTATCGGGACGAGTTGACCCGCGCCGTCGAGGCCGATCTGCAGCGGCTCGCGGACACTCTGCAGAACGGCGCCGTCGCCGTGGTCGAGGGCGACGCCCCGCGCGAGATCATCGACTGGGCCGAGGCGAATCGCGTCGATTGCATCGTTCTGGCCACGCATCGCTCCGACACCTCGCTTTATGGCTCGACGGCCGCGCGGGTGGTGCGCTATGCGCACTGCGCGGTGCATCTGCTGCGCTGAGGCGCGGCGTCACGGGAAACGGAGATGTCGGTGAAACGGGTCGCGATCCTGGGAGCGTCGGGATACACAGGCGCAGAACTAGTGCGCCTGCTCGCGACCCATCCCGGCTACGAGATCGGAGCGCTTAGCGGGGAGCGTAAGGCGGGTCAGGCGATGGCCTCGGTCTTTCCGTTCCTGCGACATCTCGATCTGCCGGACCTGACCCGGATCGAGGACCTGAACCTCGCCGGCATCGACCTCGCCTTCTGCGCGCTGCCGCATGCCACCAGCCAGACCGTCATCCGCGGGTTGCCGCGCGATCTGAAGATCGTCGATCTCTCCGCAGACTTCCGGTTGCGCGACGCGGCGGCCTACGCGAAATGGTACGGCAAGCCGCATGCCGCGCCGGACTTGCAGGAGGAGGCGGTCTACGGCCTGACCGAATTCTACCGCGACGACATCCGCGCGGCGCGACTGGTCGCGGGCACCGGCTGCAACGCGGCGACGGGGCTCTACGCGCTGCTGCCGCTGGTGATGGCAGGGGTGATCGACAGCGACGAGATCATCCTCGATCTGAAATGCGGTGTCTCGGGCGCCGGGCGCGCGCTGAAGGAGAACCTGCTGCATACCGAGCTTTCCGAGGGAACGCAGCCCTATGCGGCGGGCAGCACGCATCGGCATCTGGGCGAGTTCGACCAGGAGTTGAGCCGCGCCGCCGGCCGCCAGGTGGAAATCCAGTTCACGCCGCATCTTCTGCCAATGAACCGCGGCATCCTGGCGACCGCCTGGCTGCGTGGCGAGGCAAGGCGGATACACGAGGTCTTGTCCGAGCGTTACCGGGGCGAGACGTTCCTCGAGGTGCTTCCTTTTGGCACAGTCCCCTCGACACATGATGTGCGCGGCTCCAATTTCGTGCATATAGGAGTGGTTGGCGATCGGCGCCCGGGACGGGCGATCGTAGTGGCGGTGCTCGACAATCTGACCAAGGGGTCGTCAGGGCAGGCGCTGCAGAACGCCAACCTGATGATGGGTTTCTATGAGGCCGCGGGCCTGATGGCGCCGCCGCTCTTTCCGTGAGGGAGTCATGAAAGGCCTGAAGAAGAAGCGCAGGGTGCAGATCATTCTGGTGGCGGCGGTGTCGCTGACACTGTCGACAGCGCTGATCGGTTACGCGATGCGCGACGGGATCAACTTCTTCCGCTCGCCGAGCCAGGTGCTGGCCGACCCGCCGCCGGCGAATGAGGTCTTTCGACTGGGTGGGCTGGTCGAGGCGGGCTCGATCCGCCGCGGCCAGGGCGAGGAGGTCTTCTTCCGCGTTACCGACAACTGCTTCACGGTCGAGGCGCGTTTCCGCGGCATCCTGCCCGACCTGTTCGGGGAGAACGAGGGTACCGTGGCCACCGGCCGATGGGTCGACGGCGTTTTTGAGGCGCACGAGGTGCTGGCCAAGCACGACGAGACCTACATGCCGCGCGAGGTGGCCGATTCGCTGGTCGCGATGGAAGAGGCGCATGCGGCTGGCGCCGACTGCGCCGAGATGCCGGTTTACGAAGCGTCCGCTCGCGAGTACTGATCTCAACCTCTCCTTCACATCCTGCCCCGAAACACCATTCGGAGAGGCAGGATGCGAAACCTTCGTCAGCTTGCCGAAGAGATCGTCGCCCGCGAGGGCGGCTTCGTGGACGATCCCGACGATCCCGGCGGGGCCACGAACTTCGGCGTCACCATCCACACGTTGCGTCGTCTGGGCCTGGACCTGACCGGCGACGGGCAGATCGGCGTGGACGATGTCCGTGCGCTGACCCGCGAGCAGGCCATCGACATCTTCATCGAGCATTACTGGCGCAAGCCGCGTATCGACGAGCTGCCCGAAGTGCTGCACGCCTCGGTCTTCGACATGTATGTCAATGCCGGGGCCAACGCCGTCCGGGTGCTGCAGCGGTTGCTCGTCGAGATGGGCTACGATATCGACGTCGACGGAATCATCGGGCCGCAGACGATCCGCGCCGCGCAGGCCGCGGCGCTGGCCGCGCCCGAGCATATCGCAGATGCCTACGGGATCGCGCGGCGCGACTACTACTACGCCATCGCCGATGCCCGGCCGGCGAGCCGGAAATACGCGCAGCGTCGGGACGGTGGCAAGGGTGGCTGGATCGCGCGGGCCGAGGAATTCATCAGCGCGCGTTATCACCTGAGCCTCGCCGAGCATCGGGAAAGGACCGCGGCATGGGGCTGATCGCCGGAGGATTGCGCGCGCTCCTTGGCGGCGGTGCCGCAGGGGCGGTGGCACTGGGCCAAACCGTCGGCAATGTCGCCGAGGTCTTCCGCCCGAACGAAACGCGGCGAATGGAGCTGGGCCACGATGCCTACATGTCGGCGCATGCCAGCCACACCGCCGAGTTTACCTACGCGCGGCTGGGCTGGTTCGACAGCTTCGTCAACGGATTGAACCGGCTGCCGCGGCCGATGCTGGCGATCGGCACGCTCGGTCTTTTCGTCTACGCGATGGCAGATCCCGAGGGTTTCGCGCGCCGGATGCGGGGCCTCGCCGAGGTGCCCGAGCCGCTCTGGTGGCTTCTCGGCGCGGTCGTCGCCTTCTATTTCGGCGCTCGCGAGGCACATCACCTGCGCTCGCACAAGCCGGTGAACCGGCCCGCGCCGGCCCGGGAGGAGGCAACACGCCCGGCGTCAACCAATCCGGCGCTGGAGGACTGGCGTCGACAGACCGAGGCACCGGACGTCAACGCGGTCATGCACGGTCGCTGACCCGCCCGGACGGAAACGGAACCTGAAACTCACTCTCGGCGCCCGGACCCTCCGGGCGCCGGAACCGTTCAGTCCGAAAACCGCGCTGTCCTGACGCAGGTTTTATCGCGGACGGTGCTTTGCCGCCTGCGCAAAGGCCGCTATACCTCGATCCATGATCGTCGAGCTCGGACATTTCGCCCTCATCCTCGCCTTCGCCGTCGCGCTTGTGCAGTCGGTCGTGCCGCTGGTCGGCGCGCACCGAGGCTGGGGCGACTGGATGGCCGCGGCGCGCCCGATGGCCAGCGCGCAGTTCGCCCTGATCGCGGTCAGCTTCGCGGCGCTGACCTGGGCCTTCGTCACCTCGGACTTCTCGGTCGCGCTGGTGGTGGACAATTCGCACACCGCCAAGCCGATGATCTACAAGATCTCGGGCGTCTGGGGGAATCACGAAGGTTCGCTGCTGCTCTGGGTGCTGATCCTCACGCTGTTCGGCGCCTGCGCGGCCTGGTTCGGCGGCAACCTGCCGGCGACGCTGCAGGCACGGGTCCTGGCGGTGCAGTCCTCGATCGCCGCTGCCTTCATGGCCTTCACGATCTTCACCTCGAACCCGTTCTGGCGCACGAGCTTCCCGCCCTTCGACGGGCGCGACCTGAACCCGCTTCTGCAGGATCCGGGCCTCGCGCTGCACCCCCCCTTCCTCTATCTCGGCTATGTCGGTCTCTCGCTCGCCTTCTCCTTCGCCGTCGCGGCACTGATCGAGGGCCGTGTCGATGCCGCCTGGGGGCGCTGGGTGCGGCCCTGGACACTGGCCGCCTGGGTGTTCCTGACAATCGGAATCGCGCTCGGCTCGTGGTGGGCCTATTACGAACTGGGCTGGGGCGGCTTCTGGTTCTGGGATCCGGTCGAGAACGCCTCGCTCATGCCATGGCTCTTCGCCACCGCCCTTCTCCACTCGGCAATTGTCGTCGAGAAGCGCGAATCACTGAAGGCCTGGACGATCCTGCTCGCAATCCTCGGTTTCGGCTTCTCGCTTCTGGGCACCTTCATCGTCCGCTCGGGGCTTCTGACCTCGGTCCACGCCTTCGCCACCGATCCCGAACGCGGCATCTGGATCCTGATGATCTTCGCCTTCTTCATGGGCGGCGCGTTGATGCTCTTCGCCTGGCGCGGCGCGGCGATGGAGGCGAAGGGGGTATTCGCGACCGTCAGCCGCGAGTCGGCGCTCGTCCTCAACAACGTGCTGCTGGCGGTCTCGTCCTTTGTCGTCTTCATCGGCACGATGTGGCCGCTGGTGGCGGAAATGTTCTTCGACCGGGTGCTCACGGTTGGCCCGCCCTTCTTCAACATGGCCTTCACGCCCTTCTTCGTGGCGCTCGCCGTGGTGCTGCCGGTGGGCGCGATGCTGCCTTGGAAGCGCGGCAACCTTGGGACCCCGATTCGCCGGTTGTGGGGCGTGGGTGTGCTGGCGATCGCGCTCGGCGCGTTGACCTGGACGATCCAGACCGGCGGGTCGATCCTGGCGCCGATCGGCGTCGTGCTCGGTATCTGGGTGGTGATCGGGGCGGCCGCCGATCTTTGGCTGCGCGGCGGTCGCGGAAGCCCGGCGGATCGATTGCGCCGCATGGCGCGGCTTCCGCGCGCCGACTGGGGCAAGGCGACGGCGCATGCCGGGCTCGGCGTGACGATGTTCGCCATCGCCGCCATGGTCGGCTGGGAAACCGAGGACATCCGCGTCGCCCATATCGGCCAGAGCTTCGAGCACGAGGGCTACACGCTGACGCTGACCGACGTGCAGCGGGTGCAGGGGCCGAACTTCATCTCGACCATGGCCTTCGTCGATGTGGAGCGCGACGGGCGGTTCATCGCCGAACTGCGCCCCGAGAAGCGCGTGTACCCGGCCGCCGGCATGCCGACGACCGAGGCGGCGATAGATTACGGCTTCTTCCGCGACGTCTACCTGGCGCTGGGCGACCCGCAGGAAGGCGGCGGCTGGGCGCTCAGAACCTATATCAAACCCTTCGCCAACTGGCTCTGGGCGGGCTGCATCCTGATGGCGCTCGGCGGCCTGATCTCGCTCTCCGACCGCCGCTTCCGGGTGGCCGCCGGCGAACGGCGCGCGCCGCCGCAGGCGCATCCGGCGGAGTGAGCCCGATGCGCGCGCTGTTCCTTGCCATCGTTCTCGGCCTTGCCCTGCCCGCCGCTCCGGCCTTCGCGGTGCAGCCCGACGAGATCCTCGACGATCCCGATCTCGAGCGTCGGGCGCGGTCGATCTCGGCCGACCTGCGCTGCGTCGTCTGCCGCAACGAGAGCATCGACGATTCGAACGCCGAGCTTGCCCGCGACATGCGGCTGATGGTGCGCGAGCGGCTGGTCGCCGGCGACACCGACGCGCAGGTCGTGAACTTCCTGGTCGAGCGCTATGGCGAGTATATCCTGCTCAGGCCGCGCAGCGACGGGGTGAACCTCATCCTCTGGGTTTCGGCGCCGGTCATGCTCATCGCGGCGCTGGGGATCGCGGGGGTAGCGCTGCGCCGGCGGACGGCGACGGAAAAGCCGCTCAGCCCCGAGGAAGAGGCGCGACTGCGCCAGATCCTGCGCGACTGAGCCGGTGGAAACGACCCGCCGGGGGCTGCGCGGCACCCCGGAGGGCGGCAGAACGGCCGGCGGTCCACGCGTGGACCGTTAGATATCATTTTGATATACAAAGAGAAATCTGAAAAATTAACCACAATGAAACTTCCTCGGAGCGCGGTCGTGCCGGGTCCGGGCCAGCATCTTCGCGTTGTCCTCCGGGATTCGGCGCGGTGACGCGAAGTCGCGCCTTCCCGTCGGGCCGGCGCTGCGGCTATGGTCGCGCAACTGCGCGAGGAGGCCGGCATGGACTACAAGACCCTGATCGTGACCGGGGCGGAGGGCGTGGGGACGATCACGCTCAACCGTCCGACGCTGATGAACGCGCTCAACGCGCAGATGCGGGCCGAGATCCTGCACGCGGTGCGTGACCTGGGTGCGCGGATGCGGGTGCTGGTGCTGACCGGCGCCGGGCGGGCCTTCTGCTCGGGGCAGGATCTTGGCGGCGGCACGCCGGTCGACCAGCTCGACCTCGAGCGCATCCTGCGCGAGGAATACGAGCCGATGCTGCGCGCGATCGCCGAGTGCCCGGTGCCGGTCATCACGGCAGTCAACGGCGCGGCGGCGGGGGCCGGGGCGAATCTGGCGCTCGCCGCCGACGTGGTCATCGCCGCGCGCTCGGCCGTCTTCCTGCAGGCCTTCACCCGGATCGGGCTGATCCCGGATGCCGGCGGCACCTACTGGCTGCCCCGGCAGGTGGGTTTCGCCCGCGCCATGGGGATGGCGCTTTTCGCCGAGAAGGTGACCGCCGACGAGGCCGCGGGGATGGGCATGATCTGGGAAGCGGTCGAGGATGACGCATTCGAGGCCGCTTGGCGCGCCCGCGCGGGGCAGCTGGCGAAGGGGCCGGGCGTCGCCTATCGCGCGGTGAAACAGGCGATGCGGGCAAGCCTTGCCAATGGCTTCGATCAGCAGCTTTCGCTCGAGGCGCAGCTGCAGGGCGAATGCGGTCGCTCGCGCGATTTCCTCGAAGGGGTGATGGCCTTCCTTGAAAAGCGCCCGGCGAGGTTCGAGGGGCGCTGACCGCGGCCGCAGGACCTCCTAGCGCTTGCGCCGGTGTTTCGTCTTGCCGCGCTGGCCCGCCCTGCCGGCGGTCGAGCGGCCGGAGCGGATGCCGGCCTCCTCGACCGCCTCCTCGACCGCCGATTGCCGCGCCAGCGGGTCGTCGGCGACGGCAAGCTCGACCGCCTCCAGCCGCCGGATCTCGTCGCGCAGGCGGGCGGCTTCCTCGAATTCCAGGTTCTCGGCGGCCTTGCGCATCTGCGTGCGCAGCGCGTCGAGATGCGCCGCGAGATTGGCGCCGACGAGCGGCTTTTCGACCTTCGCCGTCACCCGCGCCATGTCGGTGTCGCCCTGCCAGAGCCCGGCCAGCACGTCCTCGACATTCTTCTTGACCGTTTCGGGGGTGATGCCGTGCGCGGTGTTGTAGGCCATCTGCTTTTCGCGCCGGCGGTTGGTCTCGGCGAGCGCGCGCTCCATCGAGCCGGTGGTGCGGTCGGCATACATGATCACGCGGCCTTCCGCGTTGCGCGCCGCCCGGCCGATCGTCTGCACGAGCGAGGTCTCCGAGCGCAGGAAGCCCTCCTTGTCGGCATCGAGGATCGCCACCAGCCCGCATTCGGGGATGTCGAGCCCCTCTCGCAAGAGGTTGATCCCGACCAGCACGTCGAAGGCTCCGAGGCGCAGATCGCGCAGGATCTCGATCCGCTCGATCGTGTCGATGTCGGAATGCATGTAGCGCACGCGCACGCCCTGTTCGTGCAGGTATTCGGTCAGGTCCTCGGCCATGCGCTTGGTCAGCACCGTGACCAGGACGCGCAGGCCACGCTGCGCGACGGCGCGGATCTCGTCCAGCAGGTCGTCGACCTGGGTGGCGACGGGGCGGATCTCGACCTCGGGGTCGAGAAGGCCGGTGGGGCGGATCACCTGCTCGGCGAAGACGCCGCCGGTCTGCTCCAGCTCCCAGGGGCCGGGCGTCGCCGAGACGAAGACCGATTGCGGCCGCATCGCGTCCCATTCCTCGAACTTGAGCGGCCGGTTGTCCATGCAGGACGGCAGCCGGAAGCCGTGCTCGGCCAGCGTGAACTTCCGCCGGTAGTCGCCGCGATACATGCCACCGATCTGCGGCACCGAGACGTGGGATTCGTCGGCGAAGACCAGCGCATGGTCGGGGATGAACTCGAAGAGCGTCGGCGGCGGCTCGCCCGGCGCGCGGCCGGTGAGGTAGCGCGAATAGTTCTCGATCCCGTTGCAGACGCCGGTCGCCTCCAGCATCTCGAGGTCGAAATTCGTCCGCTGCTCCAGCCGCTGGGCTTCCAGCAGCCGGCCCTCGTCGATCAGCTGTTTCAGCCGCGTCTGCAGCTCGGCCTTGATGCCCTTGATCGCCTGCTGCATCGTCGGCCGCGGGGTCACGTAGTGGCTGTTGGCGTAGACGCGGATCTTCTCGAACGTGTCGGTCTTCGCCCCGGTCAGCGGGTCGAACTCGGTGATCGCCTCGAGCTCCTCGCCGAAGAAGGACAGCCGCCAGGCGCGATCCTCGAGATGCGCGGGCCAGAGCTCGATCACGTCGCCGCGCACTCGGAACGCCCCGCGCTGAAACGCCGCGTCGTTGCGCCGGTACTGCTGCGCGACGAGCTCGGCGATCACCTTGCGCGGATCGTACTGCCCGCCGGTCTCGAGGTCCTGGGTCATCGCCGAATAGGTCTCGACCGAGCCGATGCCGTAGATGCAGCTGACCGAGGCGACGATGATCACGTCGTCGCGTTCCAGAAGCGCCCTCGTCGCCGAGTGGCGCATCCGGTCGATCTGCTCGTTGATCATCGACTCCTTCTCGATATAAGTGTCGGTGCGCGGCACGTAGGCCTCGGGCTGGTAGTAGTCGTAGTAGCTGACGAAGTATTCGACCGCGTTGTCGGGAAAGAAGCCCCTGAACTCGCCGTAGAGCTGCGCCGCGAGCGTCTTGTTCGGGGCGAGGATGATCGCCGGGCGCTGCGTCGCCTCGATCACCTTGGCCATGGTGAAGGTCTTGCCGGTGCCGGTGGCGCCGAGCAGCACCTGGTTGCGCTCTCCCGCCGCGACGCCGTCGACCAGCTCGGCGATCGCGGTCGGCTGGTCGCCGGCCGGCTGGAAGGGCGTCGCCATGCGGAAGCGCCGCCCGCCTTCGAGCTTCTGCCGCCCCGGCGGCGGCGCAAGGGTTGAATCGGTCACCTCGGCATCTCCCGCTGTCAGCCCATCAGGTTGCACCGACCGGCACCGGTTTCAACCCCGCGCCCCTTGCGCTCGCGCGCGGGCTTGGCGATAAGGTGGCGACATCCCGGAGGTTCCCATGCGCGCCCGCATCTACCGCCCCGCCCGCAACGCCATGCAATCGGGCACCGCCCGCACCAGGCACTGGGTGCTGGAATTCTTCCCCGGCCAGGCGCGGTTCACCGAGCCGCTGATGGGCTGGACGGGTTCGACCGACACCCAGAGCCAGGTGCAGCTGCGCTTCGACAGCCAGGCCGAGGCCGAGGCCTATGCCAAGGCGCACGGGATCGACTATGTCGTCGTGCAGCCGAAGCCGCGCCGCCCGAACATCCGCCCGCAGGGCTATGGCGAGAACTTCGCCACGAACCGCCGGCAGGTCTGGACGCACTGAGACCGCCAGCCGGGCGCGGGCGCCGGACAGGCATTCGCGCCGCCGCGGGCGTTTACCATGGCGCAACAAAGCCCGCCTAGACTGGCCCGGCAGCCATGCGGACAGGGCCATGAACCTCTACCATTGCATGATCGACCTCAAGCACGACGCCAAGGCGCTGATCTTCGCCGCGGCGCTCGACCAGTGGCTGTCGCTCTTGCAGGCCGAGGGGCGGATCGGCGCTTGGCGGCTCTTGCGGCGCAAGCTGAACCTCGCCGGGCCGGGATGCGCGGATTTCCTGCTGGAGATCGAGGTGGCGGACCTCGCCCAGCTCGACGAAGCCTTTCGCTTCCTCGCCGGCGCCGATGACGAGGCGCAGCGCCGCTACGACCAGATGCACCAGCATGTGGCGCATGTCGAATACGGCCTCTACCGCCCCTATCCCGACCCCGAGGGCACCGAGCGTCTGGCGCTGATCTGAGCCCGGCCGGCCTGACCGGACTCGCGCGCGCGGACACGAACGCAGGCCCACCGGCCCTTTCCTTCGGCGCGCCCGGTCGCTAGATGACCGGCATGCGCGAGGCGTTGCACATCGTCGGCGGCGGCATGGCCGGATCCGAGGCCGCCTGGCAGGCGGCCGAAGCGGGCGTGCCGGTGGTCATCCACGAGATGCGCCCCGCCGTCGGCACCTTTGCCCACCGCACCGGCGACTTTGCCGAGATGGTCTGCTCGAACTCGTTCCGTTCGGACGACGACACGCAGAACGCCGTCGGCCTCCTGCACTGGGAGATGCGCGCGGCGGGCGGGCTGATCATGGCGATGGCCGATGCCCATGCCCTGCCCGCGGGCGGGGCGCTCGCCGTCGATCGCGACCCCTTCGCCCGCGCCGTGACCGGGCGTCTGCGCGCCCATCCGCTGATCCGGGTCGAACCCGGCGAGGTGACCGAATTGCCGCGCGCGGGGCACTGGATCATCGCCACCGGGCCGCTCACTTCGGACGGGCTGGCGCAGGCGATCCGGGCCGAGACGGGGGAGGAGGCGCTCGCCTTCTTCGACGCGATCGCGCCGATCGTGCATTTCGACACGATCGACCTGTCGAAGGCCTGGTTCCAGTCGCGCTACGACAAGGGCGAGACCGAGGCGGAGCGCAAGGCCTATCTCAACTGCCCGATGGACCGCGCCACCTACGAGGCCTTCATCGACGCGATCCTGGCCGCGCCGAAGACCGAGTTCCACGCGGGCGAAGCGACATCCGCCCCCGACCCCACGCCGTATTTCGACGGCTGCCTGCCGATCGAGGTGATGGCCGAGCGCGGGCGCGAGACCCTGCGCCACGGGCCGATGAAACCCGTGGGCCTGACCAACCCGCACCAGCCCGACGTCAAGCCCCACGCCGTGGTGCAGCTCAGGCGCGACAACGCGCTGGGGACGCTCTACAACATCGTCGGCTTCCAGACGAAGATGAAACACGGCGCGCAGGCGCAGGTGTTCCGGATGATCCCGGGGCTCGAGAACGCCGCCTTCGCGCGGCTCGGCGGCATCCATCGCAACACGTTCCTCAACTCGCCGACGCTGCTGGATGACCAGATGCGCCTGCGCTCCCGGCCCAACATCCGCTTCGCCGGCCAGATCACCGGGGTCGAGGGCTATGTCGAATCGGCCGCGATGGGGCTGGTCGCGGGCCGGATGGCGGCGGCCGAGATCAGGGGCGCGACCCTGCCGCCGCCGCCGCGCGAGAGCGCGATGGGGGCGCTCATCCACCACATCACCGGCGGCGCGGAGGCGAAGACCTTCCAGCCGATGAACGTCAATTTCGGCCTCTTCCCGCCCATCGACGCGAAGGGTGGCCGGCGCGGCCGCAAGGACCGCTACCGCGCCTATACCGACCGCGCCAAGGCCGCGTTCCGGGAATGGCTGGGCTGATCACGCGCTTCGCCCCCTCGCCCACCGGGCCGCTGCACCTGGGCCATGCCTTCGCGGCGCTGACCGCCTGGGACCTGGCGCGGGCATCGGGCGGGCGCTTCCTGCTCAGGATCGAGGATATCGACACCGCCCGCAGCAGGCCCGAATGGGAGGAAGCGATCTTCGACGACCTGCGCTGGCTCGGCCTCGACTGGCCCGAGCCGGTGATGCGCCAGTCCGAGCGCCTTGCGGCCTACGAGCGGGCGCTGTCGCGGCTCTCGGCGAGGGGGCTGACCTATGCCTGCCGCTGCAGCCGCGGCGACATCCGCGCGGCGCTCTCGGCGCCGCAGGAGGGAGCGCCGGTCATGGGGCCGGACGGGCCTGTCTATCCCGGCACCTGCCGCGGGGCGGGGCATGACGCGGCGGGCGCGGCGATCCGGCTCGACATGGGCCGGGCGATGGCGCGGGTCGGCGGCATGGTCAGCTTCGCCGAGACCGGGCCGGTCTGGCCCGGCCAGCATGTCTTCGACGCCGCGCGGATGATCGGCCAGGTCGGCGACATCGTGCTGGCGCGGCGCGACATCGGCACCTCCTACCACCTCGCGGTCGTGGTCGACGACGCCGCGCAGGGGGTGACGCTGGTCACCCGCGGCGCCGATCTCTTCGCGGCGACGGCGATCCACGTTCTGCTGCAGCGGCTTCTGGACCTGCCGGCGCCGGATTATCACCACCACCGGCTGATCCGCGACGCGGCGGGCCGGCGGCTGGCCAAGCGCGACGACGCGCGCGCGCTCGTGCTCTTCCGGCGGCAGGGGCTCGGTCCCGACGAGATCCGCGCGCTTTTCCTGCCGGGCGCGGGCGGAACGCCGGCCGGCTTGCCGGCGCGATCGCCGACGGGCTAAGATGGCGGACCGCAGCCACGTCCGGACCCGATGACCCGCACCGCCCGCCTTGCCCCGATGACCGCGCTGCCGCTCGTGCTCGCCGCGCTTCTGGCCGGCTGTGCCCGACCCGACGCGGCGCAGGCCCCGCGCCTGCTCAGCCCCGCCGAGATCGCGGCGCTGACCGCCGAGGCAGAGGC
>SLPP01000378.1 GCA_007131945.1 Paracoccaceae bacterium
CGTGCCCGACCTCGATGTCCGCCTCGGCCTCTACCGGCGGCTGGCCTCGCTGGAGAGGAAGGTCGAGTTCGAGGGTTTCGCCGCCGAACTAATCGACCGCTTCGGCCCGCTGCCGAAGGAGGTCAACACGCTCCTTGTCGTGGTGCGCATCAAGGCGATGTGCAAGCGCGCCCATATCGCCCGGCTCGATGCCGGCCCGAAGGGCGCGACGATCCAGTTTCACCTGGACAAGTTCCCCAATCCCAAGGGGTTGGTAGAGTTTCTTCACGCGCAGGATCAACTGGCCAGGATCCGCGACAACAAGGTCATTGTTCGCCGCGACTGGTCGGACGAGAAGGAGAAGCTGCGCGGCGCCTTCGCCATCGCCCGCGACCTCGCCGAGAAGGCCCGCGCCGCTTGACAGCCGCGGGCGGGCTGCGCATAGCCCGTGAACCCGCCCGACCGGGCGCAAGGCGGATGTCCGCCGCGCCGCAGCAGCGAAAGGAACCTCATGGCCCGCGCCGGTATCCCGCTTCTCGCCGTCCTGATCGACGCCGACAATTCCTCGCCGAAATGGGCCGAGGCGATCTTCGAGGAGATCGCCTCGCTCGGCGAGGCCTCGGTCCGGCGCGTCTATGGCGATTTCGCGCGCGCGGCGATGAAGGGCTGGTCCGACCTGACACCGACCCTGGCGCTGGTGCCGCATCACCAGCCGGCGAACACGGTGGGCAAGAACGCCTCGGATATCGCGCTGGTCATCGACGCGATGGACCTTCTGCATTCGGGCCGCTTCGACGGCTTCGTGCTCGTCTCCTCCGACAGCGACTTCACCCGCCTCGCCAGCCGCATCCGCGAACAGGGGCTCGATGTCTACGGGATCGGCCAGCGGAAGACACCCGAGGCCTTCCGCATGGCCTGCAAGCGCTTCATCTTCGTCGAGAACCTCGGCGCCGAGCCCGAGCCCGACCAGCGCGACGCGCCGAGGCGCGAATCACCTTCCAAGGCCGTGCCGCTGATCAAGGCGGCGATGCAGGCGATCGACAAGGACCAGGAGTGGTTCGCGCTCGGTCCGCTCGGCCAGAAGATCACCGCCAACCATCCCGATTTCGACAGCCGCACCTATGGCTGCGCGAAACTCTCCGACCTGATCCGCAAGGCCGGCGGCTTCGAGACGCGGGTGAGTGGCAACCAGCTCGAAGTGCGCGTGACGCCGCGCAGGAAGGACTGAGCGCGGCATGCGGTGGTGCCGGCTGCCGGCAGCGATCCTTGCCGCGGCCGTTGCCATGGCCGACCCGTCCGCCGGCGCGCAGGACGACTGGCGCCGCTGCCCCGGCAATGGCTGGCAGGTGACCGGCGCCGCCGCCGGGGAGTATGCGCTGGTCTGCCAAGGCGTCGCCGAGGCCGCGGCGGTACTTGCCTCTTGCGGCGTGCCGACCGTTGCCGCGACGCGTGTCCGCCTGATCGACGAGCTTCCCGTCCATTGCGGGGTCAAGGTCTGGGGCCTCTACGATTCCGCGTCCGACGAGATCCTCCTCGGCGATCCGGCGATCTGCCTCGCCGAGGCGCCCGAGGGCAGCCTGTTCGACCGGATCGCCCCGCCGCTTGCCTTCGTCGCCATCGCCGCGCACGAGGCGACCCATGCGATGCTCTTCGCCGGCGGGCTGGGCGCGGACCGGCATCTGGAACATGAATACATTGCCGCGGTGGTGCAGATGAGCGTCCTTCCCGAGGCCGCGCGCGCCGCGTTTCTCGAGCCCCTGAACATCGGGGCGAGCGTTGCGATCAGTCAGCTCAACCCGATCATCTACGGATTGCACCCGGATCTCTTCGCGGGCCTTGCCTGGCGGCATTTCGAAGGTGAGCCGGACGGCTGCGCCTTCCTGCGGGCGATGGCCGAGGGTACGCTGCGGATCGAGGATTTCCTGCCTTTCTGATGCCTCGCCGGGCATTGCCGCGCTCCGATCCGTCCCTGGACCGGCGCCCGTTGCGCGTTTCCCGCCGGCGTTCAGCGTCGCGCAGCGAAAAGTTTCATTGCGGTTAATTTTCTGAATTGATCTATGTTTTTCAGATGCTTGCCGGATGGTCCACGCGTGGACCATTTCGCCCGGACCGCGCGCGGCGCTCAGCGCGGCGGGATCGAGTAGGTCAGGCTGGCGCGCGCCGCGGGCTGGCTCTCGCCCTCGGAGAAGAGCAGCGCGTCGCCCACCGCCAGCACCCGGCCCAGCTTCAGGATCCGCGCCTTCGCGATCATGTCGCGCCCGGCGGCGGGTTTGCGCATGAAGTCGATCGAACAGCTGGTCGTCACCGACAGCGCCTTCGGCCCGATCATCGCCAGCAGCGCGGCATACATCGCGAGGTCGGCGAGCGCGAACATCGCCGGGCCCGAGACGGTGCCGCCCGGCCGCAGGTGCCTCTCGTCGGCAATCAGGCGGATATCGGCCTCCATCGGCGCCACACGCTCGACCCGGAAATCGCGCGCGACCTGAGGGAACTCGGCCATCATGAAGGCATTGAGCGCCGCGGCGTCCATCTGCGGGGCGTCCATCTGTGGCGACATGCTTTCCTCCCTGCGCTTGCGGCGCTAGAGTCTCGCCAAACGGCTTGGAGGGCAAGATGAGCGACGGACTGGTCGGCTATGACGTGACGGAACATGTGGCGGTGCTGACGCTGCAGCGACCCGAGGCGTTGAACGCGCTCTCGGACGCGATGCTGGCGGCGCTGAAACACGCATTCGAGCGGCTGGCCGAGGATCGGCGCGCCCGCGTCGCCATCCTGCGCGGCTCGGGCAAGGTCTTCTGCGCCGGGCACGACCTGAAGGAGATGCAGGCCGGCCGCGCCGCGGCGGATGGCGGCGCGCATTACTTCGCCGATCTCTTCCGCCGCTGTTCGGAGGTGATGCAGATGATCCCGGTGCTGCCGCAGCCGGTGATCGCGCAGGTCCACGGCATCGCCACCGCCGCCGGCTGCCAGCTGGTGGCGAGCTGCGACATGGCGGTGGCGGCGACGGATGCGCGGTTCGGGGTGAACGGGGTGAATATCGGGCTCTTCTGCTCGACCCCGATGGTGGCGCTGAGCCGCAACGTGCCGCGCAAGGCGGCCTTCGAGATGCTGACCACCGGCGAGTTCATCGGCGCCGGGCGGGCGCTGGAACTGGGGCTCGTGAACCGCACCGCGACGCCCGAGGACCTGGCGCAGGAGACGTTCGATCTGGCGCGGACCGTCGCCGGCAAGCTGGGCGCCGCGGTGCGGATCGGCAAGCGCGCCTTCTACGACCAGATCGACCTGCCGCTCGATCAGGCCTATGAGCTGACCGGGCAGGTGATGGTCGAGAACATGCTCATGCGCGACACCGACGAGGGGATCCGCGCCTTCATCGAGAAGCGCCAGCCCGACTGGGCCTGATCCCGGCCGCGCTGCCGGTGCAGGCGCGGCGCGGCGGACCGCTTGCGGCGTCAGTCCGGCGGGCGCAGCGGGTCGGCGAGTTGCGCCACCATGCGGACGAGGTCGGCCTGCCGCTCGGCCCCGGTCTTGGCATGGACGGACTTCAGATGCGTGCGCAGCGTCTCGACCGAGCGTCCGGTCTCGTGCGCGATGTCGCGCAACCGGCGGCCGGCGGCGATGGCCTGCATCAGCATGGCCTCGGCGCGGGTCAGACCGTAGAGCCGCTCCAGCGCCTCGACATCGCCCTCGTAGCGGGCCTCGGGATCGAGCAGGAAGACCGCGGCGAGCGGCTCGGTCACGGGCTCGGTGCCGTGCACGGCGGCATCGACCGGGCTGACGGCGAGCAGCAGGGGCGCCGCGCCGTCATGCGCGCGGATCGCGATCACGTGCCGCCCCTCGCCCGGCAGGTCTGCGGCGAGCGCGGCGTCGAAGACCGCGCCGTGGAGGAGGCGGGTCGTCTCGGCATCCTCGGTCACCAGTCGGTCGTCGCGTAGATAGATACCGCGCCCTTCGGCCAGCAGCGCCGCGGCCGCCGGGTTGGCGTAGCGCACCCGCCCGAAACGGTCGGTGATCGCCGTCGCCATGCGCAGCCGGTCGAAGAAGGCGACGAAGCTGCGCCGCTCGGCCTCGAGCCGGCGCACGAGGCCGGCGACCTCCATCGCGGCGCGGAAATGCGGGATGTAGAGCTGCATCCGTGCCGCCTCAGCGGGGCCGAAGGGCGGATCCTGCATCCGGCGGATGAAGGCGAACAAGGCGAAAAGCTCCCCATCCCCAAGCGGGGTGTGCACCGCGATCACGCTGTCGAAGCCGTGGGGTTTCATCACCTCGTTGAAGTAGGACGAGGCGAGTCAGGCCTCCTCGCCGATCATCTCGCGCTCGATCAGGGGACGATGCGGCAGACCCATCGCGGCCGGGATGCGCGGATCCTCGTGATGGTTGCTGATCGAGAGATAGGCGCGCACCTTTTCCTCGTTCATCCCGGCATGGGCCATCGCGACGACCTCCATCCGCACCGGGTCGGACAGAAGCACCTGCCCGACCGCCGCGCTGAAGACCGGCAGCAGACGCTGGAGCACCGCGCCCCA
>SLPP01000291.1 GCA_007131945.1 Paracoccaceae bacterium
CCGGTCAGGCGGCGGCGGCCGCCCCGCCGGTGGCCGACATGCAGGCCGAGCGTACCGAGGGCGCGCGCCTGGCGATGCCGGTCGATGGGCGGATCATCCGCGCCTATGCCCGCGGGCGCAACGACGGGATCGGCATCGGCGCGCCCGCCGGCACGCCGGTGCGCGCCGCCGCCGCCGGCACCGTCGCCGCGATCACCCGCGACACCGACCAGGTGCCGATCATGGTCGTCCGCCACGATGGCAACCTGCTGACGGTCTACGCCAATATCGACGACATCCGCGTCGAGCGCGGCGCCACGGTCCGGCGGGGCCAGACCATCGCCACGGTGCGCTCGGGCGATCCGTCGTTTCTGCATTTCGAGGTCCGCGAAGGCTTCGAGAGCGTCGATCCGA
The DNA here is from genome assembly GCA_007131945.1 of Paracoccaceae bacterium. Lineage (GTDB taxonomy): Bacteria > Pseudomonadota > Alphaproteobacteria > Rhodobacterales > Rhodobacteraceae > Pararhodobacter. Next base: position 394 of record SLPP01000291.1, read on the forward strand.
TGCCCTTCCTGCAGTGAGCCGGGCCCCGCTCCGGCCTTGACGGGGCGCCCAGTCGGCGCCAAATGCGCGCCATGCTGCCCGCCGAGAAACTGGACCAGATCCTGCGCCGCCAAGGCTATCTGGAGGCGCGCCTTGCCGAGGCCGCCGAGCCCGGCGAGCTGGCCGAGCTTGGCCGCGAATACGCCGCGCTGAAACCCGTCGTCGCCGCGATCGAGGCCTGGCGCGGCGCGCGGGCGCAACGGGAAGAGGCCGAGGCGCTGCGTGCCGATCCCGAGATGCGCGCCCTGGCCGAGGACGAGATCGCCCGGCTCGACGCCGAACTGCCCGAACTGGAAGCGCAACTCAGGCTCGCGCTCCTGCCCCGCGACGCCGCCGACGACCGGCCGGCGATCCTCGAGATCCGCCCCGGCACGGGCGGCGAGGAGGCGGCGCTTTTCGCCGGCGACCTGTTGCGCATGTACCAGCGCTACGCCGAGGCCCAGGGCTGGCAGTGCGAGGTCGTCAGCCTTGCCGAGAGCGAGCTTGGCGGCGTGCGCGAGGCGGTGATGCGGGTGAATGGCGAGGGGGCGTTCGCCCGGCTGAAGTTCGAATCCGGCGTCCATCGCGTGCAGCGCGTGCCGGTCACCGAATCGGGCGGGCGCATCCATACCTCGGCCGCGACCGTCGCGGTGCTGCCCGAGGCGGGCGAGGTCGACCTGCAGATCCCCGAAAGCGAGATCCGCATCGACACGATGCGCGCCTCGGGCGCCGGCGGGCAGCACGTGAACACGACCGACTCGGCGGTGCGCCTCACGCATCTGCCCACGGGGATCGTGGTCACCAGTTCCGAAAAGTCGCAGCACCAGAACCGGCGGCTGGCGATGGAGGTCCTGCGCGCCAAGCTCTTCGACCTCGAACGCCGTCGCCAGGCCGAGGCGCGCGCCGCCGATCGTCGGGCGCAGGTGGGCACGGGCGACCGCTCCGAGCGCATCCGCACCTACAATTTTCCCCAGGGCCGGCTCACCGATCACCGGATCAACCTGACGCTCTACGCCCTGCCGCAGGTCATGGCCGGCGAGCTCGAACCGGTGATCTCGGCTCTGATCGCGCAGGACCAGGCCGAAAGACTGGCCGAGATGGAGGCATGACGCCGCGCGAACTGCTGCCCCCGGCGATCGCCCGGCTGAAGGCGGCCGGGGTGCCCGATCCGGCACGCGACGCGCGGCTGCTCGTGGCGCATGCGCTCTGCCTTCCGGCCGAGCGGCTGACCCTGCATCTCGACGACCCGCTGCCCGCCGGCGCCGCGGCGCGGCTCGACGCCTCCCTTGCCGCGCGGGCCGCCCGGCAGCCGGTCAGCCAGATCCTCGGCGAGCGGCTCTTCTGGGGCCGGATGTTCGAGGTGACGCGCGACGTTCTCGATCCGCGCCCCGAGACCGAGACCCTGATCGCCGCCGCGCTCGAGGAGGCATTCGACAGCGTTCTCGACCTGGGCACCGGCTCGGGCGCGATCCTGCTGACGCTGCTGGCGGAACGACCTCGGGCGCGAGGACTGGGCGTCGATCGCTCGGAAGCCGCGTTGGCCGTGGCACTCTCGAACGCGCGCCGGCTCGGGATCGCCGGGCGCTGCGAAACGCGCCGCTCGGACTGGTTCTCGGCGGTCGATGGCCGGTTCGAGCTGATCGTCGCCAACCCGCCCTATCTGGCTTGCGACGAGATGGCCGCGCTCGCCCCCGAGACCCGCGACTGGGAACCCGAGGGCGCGCTTCTGGGCGGTGCCGACGGCCTCGACGCCTACCGCGCCATTGCCGCCGGCGCGGGCGCGCATCTCGTGCCCGGCGGCCGGCTCCTGCTCGAGATCGGGCCGACGCAGCGCGCTTCGGTCGTGGCGCTTCTGGAGGCCGCGGGCCTCGTCGCGATCGACTGCCGCCCGGATCTGGACCGGCGCGACCGGGTCGTCTCGGCCCGCGCGCCGTAACCCGCCGCCGGGTGAGCGCTAACGACGCGATTCACTGACGGCGATTTGACCGAATCTCGCCGATCCTGAAGGTTTTTTACACATTCGGGGTTGTAAGCCGGGCCATGGCATGCTTACTCCTTGGTTGTGCCGGGGGCGTTCGCCATGGAGCCTGACGCCCCTGCGATGCACTGCTACCCGAGACAGACCCGACGCATGCGCGCCCACCGGCGTGGTGCGGGTCCAAAGCCTCTGCAAGGCCGGAACCAAACCGAATGAGATCATCCAAGCAACGTTCGCGTTCCAAGTCGAACCGTCCCAAGTCGCTGGGCAACATCGTCAACCGCGTCTTCGACAGCTCCGGCCCCGAAGGCAAGGTGCGCGGCACCCCGCAACAGATCATCGACAAGTACCTCGTGCTGGCGCGCGACGCGCAGCTTTCCGGAGACCGGGTCGCGCACGAGAATTTTCTCCAGCATGCCGAACACTACACCCGCATGCTGGGCGAGGCGCAGCGCGAGATGGCGCGCGAGCAGGACGCGCGGCGCGAACAGCAACAGCAACAGCACCAGCAGAACGGCCAGAACCGGCGGGCAGATGCCCGCGACGGGGGCGAGCGCCAGAGCCGCGACGAGCAGGAGCCCGGCCAGGGCAGAGCCGATGGCATGCGCCGCCAGGACGAGCGCGACGAGCGCGGCCGCGACGCGTCGCACCGCGCAGGCGATGCGCCTCTGGCCGCGGTCGATGCGGGCGACGAGAGCGACTCGATGCTGGTCGAGACGCCCGAATCCCGCGCTGCAAAGGATGCAGCCGGCCCCGGCGGGCCGCCGGCATTCGTGGCCGCGGAGGAGCCCTCCGGTGGTGGCGAGGCCGCTGCCGAAAGCGCCGGTGAAGCGGGCGACGGAGGAAAGCGCAAGCGCCAGTCGCGCGCACCGTCTCGCCGCATGCCGCGCAAGCCCAAGACCGCCGGAAACGGCGCCGACTCGGGTGGAGGCAGCGCGGCGGCGGCCGAATAGCCCGACGCGCCCGGCCAGCGATGGCCCGGACGCACGGGTCAGTCGGGCAGGAACTCCATTGCCAGCCCGTTGATGCAGTGCCGCTTGCCGGTGGGCGGCGGCCCGTCATCGAAGATGTGGCCGAGATGCCCGCCGCAACGCGCGCAATGGACCTCGGTCCGGCGCATGAAGAACAACCTGTAGTCGTCCTGCGTGCCGGTGGCGCCCTCGATCGCCTCCCAGAAGCTCGGCCAGCCGGTGCGGCTGTCGTATTTCGTCTCGGAGCGGTAGAGCGGGTTGCCGCAACCGGCGCAGACATAGGTGCCCGGCCGATCCTCGTGCAGAAGCGGCGAGCGTTCGCCCATCAACTCGTTGGTGAAGGCGCGCTCGGTCGCGTGGTCGCGCAGCACGGCGTAGCGCGCGGGCGTCAGGATCGCGCGCCATTCCTCCTCGGTCTTCGTGATCTCGAACGGACCGGGCGCATCGGCCCGCGCGGCCGACGGCAGGCGGCCCGAGCCCAGGGTGCCAAGACCCAGTGCCCCCAGCCCCAGCGTGCCCAGACCCAGCGTGCCCAGACCCAACGTGACGGTGCGACGTGAAATCATGGTCGATCCCTCTTTGCGCGTGACCCCGCTTTGACCTATATCACGGTATGAGCCCTGCCATGCCCCGTCCCGTCACAACTGCGTCACGCGCATGAGCCTGCCCCCCGGTTTCCTCGACGACCTGCGCAGCCGCATCTCGATCGCGCAGGTTGTCGGCCGGAAGGTGACATGGGACCTGCGCAAGTCGAATCAGGGCAAGGGCGACTACTGGGCGCCCTGCCCGTTCCACCAGGAAAGGACCGCCTCCTTCCACGTCGATGACCGCAAGGGGTTCTACTACTGCTTCGGCTGCCAGGCGAAAGGCGACGCACTGAGCTTCCTGCGCGAGACCGAGAATCTCTCCTTCATGGAGGCGGTCGAGATGCTGGCGCGCGAGGCTGGCATGACGATGCCGGCGCGCGACCCGGCGGCGAAGGCGCGCAGCGACCGGCGCGGCGATCTGGCCGAACTCTGCGAGGCCGCGGCGCGTTTCTACCGGATGCAGCTCAACGGCGCCGGCGCGGCGGCGGCGCGCGATTACCTCGACCGGCGCGCGATGTCCGAGGCCACGCGCGAGCG
>SLPP01000145.1 GCA_007131945.1 Paracoccaceae bacterium
CTCCTCGCCGCGGCCGAGGCCGGTGCCGTGGCGGTGATCCAGCCCGGCGGGTCGATGCGCGACGCCGAGGTGATCGCGGCGGCCGACGCCGCGGGGCTTGCCATGGTCTTCACCGGCCAGCGGCATTTCCGGCATTGACGGGCGCGATGACGAGCCACCCGATCCCCGCGGCGAGCGCCCGCCCGCGCCTTTCGCCGAAGGTTTCATTGCGGTTAACGGCGCAGATTCTCCCCTTTGTTGTCAGTGGCTTGCGGATTCGTGCACGCGTGCACACCGGCCCGTTTCGCCCCCGCTCGCCGCATGCGCGGGGCCGCTGACATGCGCCTCGCCCTCTGGACCCTTCTCGGCACCTTCGCGCTCGACCAGGCGCTGAAATGGTGGATCGTTGTCGGGCTGAACCTGCGCGAACGCTTCGTGATCGAGGTCTTCCCGCCCTGGGTGCAGTTCACCATGGCCTGGAACCGCGGGGTGAATTTCGGCCTCTTCGCCTCGGATTCCGAGATCGCGCGCTGGTTCCTCGTGGCGCTCGCGCTCGCCATCTCGGCCGCGGTCTGGATCTGGATCCGGCGCGAGGGGGCGCGACCGATGATGCAGCTCTCGGCCGGGCTCCTGATCGGCGGGGCGCTCGGCAACGCGCTCGACCGGGTGGTCTGGGGGGCGGTGGCGGATTTCCTCAACGTCACCTGCTGCGGCATCCGCAACCCCTATGCGTTCAACATCGCCGATGTCGCGATCTTCGCCGGCGCGGTCGGACTGTTGCTCTTTTCCGGCGGCCGGGCGGACGGAAGGACGGATCGAAAAACGCCCCGTGACGATGCCGGTGATGTGCGCTAAGAAGACACGGAAAAGAGGGACCGGAGGACCGCGATGACGCGCATCCGCACAGGAATCATGGCCGGACTCGCGCTGGCGATGCTGGCCGGCTGCGCCTCGCGCGACGGCGAGCCGATCCTGATGCACGCCGCCCAGGCGCATCGCGGCCCCGACGAGTTCGCCATCCTGCCGACCCGGCCGCTGCAGGCGCCGCCCGACTATCGCAGCCTGCCCGAGCCGACGCCCGGCGGGCGCAACCTCGTCGATCCCGACCCGCATGCGGACGCCTATGCCGCGCTCGGCGGGCGCGCCCCGGCCGTCGGCGCCGGCGTCCCGGCGGCCGATGGCGCGCTTCTCGCCCATGCCGGGCGCCACGGCGTGCAGCCGGATATCCGCGAGCAGCTCGCCGCCGAGGACCTGCGCTTCCGCCAGCGTTACCGCGGCCGGGTGCTCGAACGCCTGTTCGGCGTCAATGTCTATCACCGCACCTACCGGCGCCAGCAGGGGCTGGACAACGATGCCGAGCTCGAGCGCTGGCGCGTCGGCGGCCGCCGCACGCCCGCCGCACCGCCCGCCGGCACGCGCTGAGCCGCTTCACGGCCGCGCCAGCGACCCTTGCCCCGCCGGCCCGCCCGGCCATATCTGCGCGGAACGGATCGTAACGAACGGAGCCTTCCGATGGTGACACGCATCCACCCGCGCGCGGTCCTTGCCGCGCTTGCGCTGTGGCTCGGGCTGGCGCTGTTTGCCAGCCAGCAACTCGCCGCCGCCGAACCCGCCGCCGCCGGCTCGACGCCGCGGGAATTCACGCTCGAGAACGGCCTGCAGGTGGTCGTGATCGAGGATCGCCGGGCGCCGGTGGTGACGCAGATGCTCTGGTACAGGGTCGGCGCCGCGGACGAGCCGCCGGGGCTTTCGGGCATCGCGCATTACCTCGAACACCTGATGTTCAAGGCCACCGACAACATGGAACAGGGCGAGTTCTCGGCCGTGGTCGAGGCCAATGGCGGGCGCGACAACGCCTTCACCTCGTGGGACTATACCGGCTATTTCCAGCGCGTCGCCGCCGACCGGCTGGAGCTGATGATGGAGATGGAGGCCGACCGGATGGCCAATCTCCGCATCGATCTCTCGGACTGGCTGCCCGAGCGCGACGTGATCCTCGAGGAACGCAGCCAGGTGCTCGAATCGCGGCCCGAGCGCGTCTTCGGCGAGCAGATGCGGGCGACGCTCTTCCAGAACCACCCCTACGGCATCCCGATCATCGGCTGGCGGCACGAGATGGAAATCCTCGACGAGGCCGCGGCGACCGCCTTCTACCGCGCGCATTACGCGCCGAACAACGCCATCCTGATCGTCGCCGGCTATGCCGATGCCGAGGAGGTGCGGGCGATGGCGGAGCGCCATTTCGGCCCGATTCCGGCCAATCCCGAGGCCGGCCCCGTCGCCCGGCCGACCGAACCGCCGCACCATGCCGAGCGGCGGCTCATCATGCGCGATCCGCGCGTCGCCCAGCCCTTCGTCAACCGCGTCCACCTGGCGCCGGTGCGCCGCGCCGGCGACCAGGCCGAGGCGGCCGCGTTCAGTATGCTCGGCGCGCTCCTCGGCGGCTCGTCGCAGACCTCGGTGCTGGAGCGCCGGCTGACGCACGAGAAGGGCGTCGCGCTCTCGGCCTGGGCCGGCCACAATGGCAATGCCCGCGATCACGGCACCTTCTCGCTCGGCGTCACCCCGGCCCCCGGCATCTCGCTCGAGGAGGCCGAGGCGGCGCTCGACGCGGTTCTGGCCGAGTTCATCGAGAACGGGGTCGATGCCGAGCAGTTCGAGCGCGTCCGCATGCAGGTGCGGGCCGCGGCGATCTACGAGCTCGACGATGCCAGCGCGCGCGCCCGCTCGATCGGCGCCGATCTCGCCATCGGCCTGACGCTCGAGGATTCGCTTGGCTGGCTCGGCGCGTTGCTCGAGGTCACGCCGGACGAGGTGATCGCGGCCGCGCGCGCGCTCGATCGCCGCGCGTCGGTGACCGGCTGGCTGAAGGGAGAAGAGGGATGATCCGGCACCTCCGCATCCTCGCCGTCGCGGCGTTCGCAGCAACGCCCCTGCATGCCGAGATCGACATCCGGCCCGTCACCTCCGAGGCGGGCTTCACCGCCTGGCTGGTCGAGGAACGCTCGATCCCCTTCGTCGCCATCGAGGTGATCTTCCCCGGCGGCGCGGTGCTCGACGCCGACAACTGGCTCGGCGCCACCTCGCTGATGACCGAGCTTCTTTCCGAGGGCGCGGGCGATCTGGACGCGCAGGGCTTCGCCGCCGCGATCGAGGCGACCGCCGGCTCGGTGCGCTTCGATGCCGGACGCGACTCGGTCAGCCTGCGCATCCGCGCGCTGAGCGAGAACCGCGACGAGGTCATGGCGCTCGCCCGCCTGGCGCTGACCGAGCCGCGCTTCGACGAGGCCGCGCTCGAGCGCGTGCGCGCCCAGACCATCGCCTCGCTCGAACGCGACGCGCGCAACCCGAACACCATCGCCGCGCGCGCCTTCAACGAACTGGCCTTCGAGGGCCATCCCTATGCCCGCCCGACCGACGGCACGCCCGAAAGCGTGGCCGCGCTGAGCCGCGACGACATCCTTGCCGCGCACCAGGCGGCGCTCACCCGCGACCGGGTTCTGGTCGGCGCGGCCGGCGACATCTCGGCCGAGGAACTCGCCGCGCTGATGGACGCGCTTCTCGGCGATCTGCCGGAAGCGACGGTTCCCCTGCCCGATTATGCCGAATTCACCGCGCCCGGCGGGATCACCGTGATCGAGCATCCCGGCCCGCAATCGGTGATCGCCTTCGGCCATGCCGGCATCCGCCGCGACGATCCCGACTTCATGGCTGCCTTCGTGATGAACGAGATCTTCGGCGGCGGGCGTTTCGGCACGCGGCTGATGCGCGAAATGCGCACGGTGCGCGGGCTGACCTACGGGATCGGCACCTCGGTCGCCACCGCCCAGCATGGCGACAGCTTCCAGGGGCGGGTGTCCACCGACAATGCCCGCGCCGGCGAGATGGTGACGCTCCTGCGCGCCGAATGGGACTGGCTGGCCAATGGCGGGATCACCGAGGCCGATCTCGACCGCGTGCAGACCTACCTGACCGGCGCCTACCCGCTGCGCTTCGACGGCAATGCCTCGATCGCCGGCATCCTCGCCTCGATGCAGTTCCAGGGTTTCGACATCGACTATGTCAATGTGCGCAACGACCTTGTCCGCGCCGTGACGATCGAGGACATCCACCGCGTGGCGGAACGCATGATCGACCCCGAATCGCTGCATTTCGTCATCGTCGGCCAGCCGCAGGGGCTCGAGGATCTCGGCTTCTGACCCTAGGCAAAGGGCGCGCGTCATGCTATCGCTTGTGGCATGCATGCCGCGCGCCCCAAGATCGGCCAGTCGCTTCCCGTCATCCGCCAGCTCGACGAGGCGGCGGCGAACCGGATTGCGGCGGGCGAGGTGGTCGAGCGGCCGGCCTCGGCGATCAAGGAGCTTGTCGAGAACGCGCTCGACGCCGGCGCCCGGCGCATCCAGATCGCCTATGCCGATGGCGGCAAGACGCTGATCCGGGTCGGCGATGACGGCCACGGCATGGCGCCGGACGACCTGCCCCTGGCGCTGGCGCGGCACGC
>SLPP01000346.1 GCA_007131945.1 Paracoccaceae bacterium
CCGCGAAAGCCATGCCTGGAAATGGCTGCTGTGCACGCCGGCCCTGATCGTGCTCGTGCTGGCCGCCTCGGGCCCGCTGCTGATCGTCGCGGTCTATTCGTTCCTCTCGCCCGGCCACATGGGCGGCGTGTCATGGGAATTCACCACCGAGGCCTGGTTCCGCGTCTTCTGGCGGCGCGACATCTTCGACCCCGAGGTCGTGACCTGGAACGAGGCGCATCTGACGATCTTCTGGCGCTCGGTCTCGCTGTCGTTCCAGACGACGGTGATCTGCGCGCTGCTCGGCTTCCCCACCGCCTGGTTCATCGCCACCCGGCCGGCGAACACGCGGGCGATCTGGCTGTTCATGATCACCATCCCGTTCTGGACCAACCTGTTGATCCGGACCTTCGCCATCCAGGAGGTGATCCGCAACAACGGCACGATCAACACGCTGCTGATCCGGCTCGGCGTGATCGATCAGCCGATCCAGATGATGTTCACCGATTTCGCCGTGCTCCTGGGCATGGCCTATGTCTTCCTGCCGCTGATGGTGCTGCCGCTCTACGCGGCGATGGACAAGCTCGACTTCCGGCTGGTCGAGGCCGGCTACGACCTCTATGCCAGCCGGATCAAGGTTCTCTGGTACGTCATCCTGCCGCTGGTGAAGCCCGGCTTCATCGCCGGCTCGATCCTCGTCTTCATCCCGGCGATCGGCGCCTATGTCACGCCGCGCGTCCTCGGCGGCGGGCGGACGATGATGCTGGGCAACCTCATTGCCCTGCAGTTCGGCCAGGGGCGCAACTGGCCGCTGGGCGCGGCGCTGGCGATGCTTCTGCTGATCATCGTCGTCACCGCGCTCGTTCTCTACCTGCGATGGGTCAACCGCGAGGAGGCCGCGCGTGGCTGAGGCGGCGGTCGATACTGCGCGCCAGCCGCGCGTGGACGCTGTCGAACCGGCCCGCCCGGTCCGCCGGCGGCGCAACTATTCGGTCAAGCGGCTGCCGGGTTTCGGGGCGGTGGCGATCTTCACCTTCGTGATGCTCTACTTTCCGATCATCATCCTGGTCGCGTTTTCCTTCAACGCCGGCGTGTCGCAGGCGACCTGGGAGGGGTTCTCGCTGCAATGGTACGAGGCCGCGTTCCAGAACCGCCAGGTGCGCGACGTCTCGATCCGCTCGCTGTGGCTCGCCGCGACGGCGGCGAGCCTGGCCACCGTGCTGGCGACGCTCGCCGCGCTCGCCACCACGCGCACCAGCCGCTTTCCCGGCCAGACGATGATCTACGCGCTGATCAACCAGCCGCTGATGGTGCCCGAGGTGGTGACCGGCATCGCGCTGCTGATCTTCGTCGCCGCGATCAAGGTGCAGACCGGCTATACCGGCATGGGCTACCTGGTCGCGGCGCATACCGCCTTCTGCATCCCCTTCGCCTATCTGCCGATCCGCGCCCGGCTCGAGACGATGGACATCACGCTCGAGAAGGCCGCGGCCGACCTCTATGCCAGTCCCGTCCAGGCCTTCCGCTACATCACCCTGCCGCTGCTGGTGCCCGGCATCGTCGCGGGCTTCATGCTGGGTTTCGTCATCTCGCTCGACACCGTGGTGATCACCGAGTTCGTGAAATCGGCCGGCCAGGACACGCTGCCCACCTACATGCTGGGCCAGCTGCGCCGGACGGTGACGCCCGAGATGAACGCCATCGCCACGCTTTTCCTTGCGCTGTCCCTGATGATCGTGACAGCCTTCTTCCTCATCACCCGCAAGCGCGGGGCATGAGACCACCAACCACAGGGAGTAATCCAATGAAGAAGACACTCGCCGTCAGCCTCGCCGCGCTTCTGGCATCAGGCGGCTTCGCCCAGGCGCAGGGGGTCGTGAACCTCTACAACTGGGGCAACTACACCAGTCCCGAACTCCTCGAGCGGTTCGAGGCCGAGACCGGCATCCGCGTCAATGTCACCGATTTCGACAGCAACGACACCGCGCTCGCCCGCATCCGCCAGGGCGGCCACGGCTTCGACCTCGTCGTGCCGTCGAACACCTATGTCCAGACCTGGGTCGAGGAGGGGCTGGTGCAGCCGCTCGATCCCGAGATCGTCACCGACCGGGGCAACATCGCGCCGCAATGGGTCGATGTCGATTTCGACCCGGGCCGCGAGTATTCGGTCCCCTGGGCCTGGGGCACGACCGGCGTGGTCGTCAACACCGCGGTCTTCCAGGGCGACGACATCCACGACCTCGGCCTGATCCTCGATCCGCCGCCCGAGCTTCAGGGCCGGATCAACGTCATTCCCGAGATGTCGGACGTGATGACGATGGCGATCTACTATGCCGGGAGCGACGACAGCTGCACCGACGACATGGAGATTCTCCGCCAGGTGCGCGACATGCTGATGGCGGCGAAACCGCACTGGCTGGCGCTGGATTACGGCACGGTCGACAGCTACGCCGCGGGCGATCTGGATGCCGGCATGTACTGGAATGGCGCCTCGATGCGCGTGCGGCTGCAGAACCCCGATTTCGCCTATGGCTATCCGCGCACCGGCTACCCGGTCTGGATGGACAACCTGATGGTGCTGTCGGATGCGCAGAACACCGAGAACGCGATGAAGTTCGTCAATTTCGTCCTGCAGCCCGAGAATGCCGCGCTGATCTCGAACTTCGCCCGCTACGCGAACGGGATCACCGGCTCCGAGCCCTACATGGACGAGGTGATGCAGGACGCGCCCGAGATCGTCGTGCCCGCGGATCTGGTCGATGCCGGCCGCTTCGGCCAGGCCTGCCCGCAGGAGATCACCGACATCCACACGCAGATCTGGACCGAACTGCTGCAGTGAGCGCGGAAGGACGACGCTGAGGGAGGGGGCCGGGCGCCCCCTCCCTTCTCCTGCGGGGAGGGCAGGCAATGGACGAGATGCTGGGGCGCGACGCGCTCGATCAGGCGGCGGCGCTCGAGGCGGGCGAGATCGGCGCCGAGGAGCTGATGCGCGCGACGCTCGACCGGATCGCGCGGCTGAACAGGCAGGCCAATGCCATTGTCTCGCTGCGCGCGGCCGACGCGCTCCTGGCCGAGGCGCGCGCCGCCGAGGCCGAGCTGCGCGCCGGCCAGCGCAAGGGCTGGCTGCACGGCCTGCCGGTGGCGATCAAGGATCTTGCCGATGCGGCGGGGCTGCCGACCTCCAAGGGCTCGCCGGTGCTCGCCGGGCAGGTGGCACAAGCGGATGCGCTCCATGTCGCGCGGATGCGGGCGGCGGGCGCGATCGTCATCGGCAAGACCAACACGCCCGAATTCGGCCTCGGCTCGAACACCTTCAACCCGGTCTTCGGCGCGACGCCCAACGCCTATGACGCCGGCCGCACCGCCGGCGGGTCCTCGGGCGGGGCGGCGGTGGCGCTGGCGCTCGGGATGCTGCCGGTCGCCGACGGCTCGGACATGATGGGCAGCCTGCGCAACCCGGCCGGCTGGAACAATGTCTACGGGCTTCGGCCGAGCTGGGGCCGCGTGCCCGACCGGCCCGAGGGCGAGACCTTCCTGCATCCCTTGGCCACCAACGGCCCGATGGGGCGCAGCCCGCGCGATGTCGCGGCGCTTCTGGAGGTGCAGGCGGGCCCGGCGCCCGGCGTGCCCTTCTGCCTGCCGAAGGCGCCCCTCCTCGACGGGATCGACGCGCCGGTCGCCGGCCGGCGCATCGCCTGGGCCGGCGACTGGGGCGGCGCCTTCCCCTTCGAGCCGGGGATCCTCGATCTGTGCGAGACGGCGCTCGCCGGCTTCGCCGACCTGGGCGTCGAGGTCGAACCCGTCGCGCGGCCCTTCGCCGCCGATGCGCTGTGGCAGTCCTGGATGGACCTGCGCGCCTTCGCCAATGCCTCGCGCCTTGCCGAATACTACGACGATCCGCGCTTCCGGCCGCAGCTCAAGGCGACCGCTTTGTGGGAGATCGAGCAGGGGCGCGGCCTGACGCTGGCGGCGGTCGAACTGGCGAGCCTGATCCGCTCGCAATGGTATGCGCGCGCCGACGAGCTCTTCGCGCGCTTCGACGCGATCGCCCTGCCCACGGCGCAGGTCTGGCCCTTCCCGCTGGACCGGGAATACCCGACCGAGATCGCCGGCCGCGAGATGGACACCTATCACCGCTGGATGGAGGTGATGATCCCGGCCAGCCTGATCGGCCTGCCGGCGATCTCGGTCCCCGCCGGCTTCGGCGCCGAGGGGCTGCCGATGGGCCTGCAGCTGATCGGACGGCACGGCGACGATGCCGGTATCCTGCAACTGGCGCAGGCCTGGCACCGCGCCACCGGCTGGCCCGCCCGCCGCCCGCCACCGGCGCTCGGCGAGGTCGATGCGCGACGCATCCCGGCCGGCGCCGCGCCATCAACCTGACACAGTTGCGTGCCAGGCTGCGCCGTGCAGGTAGCAAGGACGCTGCGATGGAACGGGGCTTGCGGAGGGTCCGCGCGTCCGGATCGGGCGCGGTGACGATGGAACGGGGCGCGCG
>SLPP01000373.1 GCA_007131945.1 Paracoccaceae bacterium
CCGCCAGGTCCACCAGCCGCACGATCAGGTCGAACCGCGCCTCGGCGCCGCGCCCCGCCGCGCCTTCGGCGAGCCGGATCAGCTCGGGTCGCGGCAGGCCGGGCATCGCGCCCATCAGCGCCACGATCTGCCCGTAGGTGGCGAGCCCGTCGCCGGCGAGAAGCCGCAGCGCCTCGCCGACCGAGCCACCCGAGAGCGCGGTCAGCGCCCGCGCGTCCTCGCCCTCCGCCCCGGCCTGGTCGAGCGCCGCCGCCATCGCCCGGGCGTCGAGCGGCGCGAGCTTCAGCACCCGGCAGCGCGAGCGGATCGTCGGCAGGAGCCGCGAGGGCTGGTGCGCGACCAGAAGCAGCACCGCGCCCGCAGGCGGCTCCTCCAGGAGCTTCAGGATCGCGTTCGCCGCGTTCGGGTTCATCTCGTCGGCGGCATCGACGATGACCACCCGCCGCCCGCCATCGGCGGCGCTGAGGCCGAAGAAGTCGCGCAGCGCGCGCACGTCATCGACCGCGATCACCTGGCGCATCACGCCCTTCTCGTTCGGGCTGCGCCGGATCAGCTTCAGCCGCGGCTCGGACAGCGCCAGCATCCGCCGCGCGACCGGGTGATCGGGCGGCACGTCGAGGCTCCCGGGCGCGGGCGGCGCGCCGAAGAGCCCGGCCTCGGCCGGCGCGGGCTGCGCCAGCAGGAAGCGCGCGATGCGCCAGGCGAGCGTCGCCTTGCCGACCCCGCGCGGCCCGGCCAGAAGCCAGCCGTGATGCAGCCGGCCCGAATTGTAGGCCTGCAGGAAGGCCGCCTCGGCGGCTTCCTGGCCGAAGAGCGCGGCGGCCTCGCGCGGATGCGGCGCGCCCTCGATCCGGTCGGGTTCGGGCGGCGCGTCAGCCATGGCCGCACCGGGCCAGGACATCGCGCGTCAGCGCCGCCACCTCGGCGGCGATCGTCGTCTCGCTCCGGTTGCCGTCGATCACGCGCACGCGCCCGGGGAATTCCCGCGCCAGCGCCAGGAAGCCCGCGCGCAGCCGCTCCTGGAAGGCCAGGCCGAGCGATTCGAACCGGTCCTCGCCGCTCTGCCGCGCCAGTCCGCGGCGGAGGGCGGTTTCGGGGTCGGTGTCGATGACGAAGGTCAGGTCGGGCTCCCGGCCGATCATCAGCGCGTGCAGCCGGTCGACGACATCGCGCAGGCCCGACCGCGCGACGCCCTGGTAGACGCGGGTCGAATCGGCGAAGCGGTCCGAGACGATCATCCGGCCGGCCTCCAGCGCCGGCCGGATGGTCTTTTCCAGATGGTCGCGGCGCGCGGCGGTGAAGAGGAGGATCTCGGTCTCGGCCGACCAGCGCCCGGCTTCGCCCTCGACCAGCAGCCGCCGGATCTCCTCGGCACCGGGCGAGCCGCCGGGCTCGCGCGTCAGCTGCGCGCCCAGCGCCTCGGCGAGGCGCCGCGCCTGGGTGGACTTGCCCGAGCCGTCGATCCCCTCGAAGGTGATGAAGACGCCACCGCGCCCGGGCCTGCTCACGGAAGCGACAGCCCCAGATGCCCCGCCAGCACCACCGCGGCGCTGCGCAGCCGCGGCCCGACGCCGCCCTTCGCCACCTCGGCGCCGGCGACCAGCGGGAAGGTCAGCGGCGGCGAGCCCGGCACCTCGACGACCAGCCGGCCGACCGCGTCGCCCTGCGCCACCGGCGCGGTCAGCGGCCCGGCATATTCGACCCGCGCCTGCAGCTCGGTCGTGCCCATCGCCGGCACCAGCACCGCGTAGTCGCGCGGCGCCACAAGCGGTACCGAGCGGGTCTCGCCCATCCAGACCTCGGCCTCGGCCAGCGCCTGGCCCCGCCGCGCCACCGGCCGCTCGGCGAACTGCCGGAAGGCCCAGTTGATGATCCGCTCGGCCTCCTCGATGCGCTCGCGCTCGCTGCCGAGGCCGGAGAAGACGAAGACGATCCGCCGCGTGCCCTGCTGCGCCGAGCCGGTCAGCGCAAAGCCCGCCTCCGAGGTATGGCCGGTCTTCAGCCCGTCCATCCCCAGCCCGGCGCCGATCAGCGGCAGCCGGTTCTGCTGGGTGATGTCGTTCCAGGTGAAGTCCCGCTCGGCCAGGTAGGGGTAGTATTGCGGGAAGGCCTCGATGATGTGCTCGGCGAGGATCGCCAGGTCGCGCAGGCTCATCCGGTGCTGCGGATGCGGCCAGCCCGAGGCGTTGACGATGTTGGTGCCGGTCATGCCCAGCTCGCGCGCCCGCTGCGTCGCGATCTGGCCGAAGGCCTCCTCGCTGCCGGCCAGCCCCTCGGCGACGACGACGGTCGCGTCGTTGCCCGAGAGCACCGCGATGCCGCGGATCAGGTCCTCGGTCGTCGGCCGGTGGCGGGTTTCCAGGAACATCCGCGAGCCGCCCATCTCGTGGGCGCGCTGCGACACGGTCCAGGTCGTCTCCATCGTCACCCTTCCGTCCTCGATCGCCTCGAAGAGCAGAAGCATCGTCATCAACTTCGACATCGAGGCCGGCGGCAGCGGCACGTCGGAATTGCGGTCGATCAACACCTGCCCGGTGCCGAGATCGGTGACGAGGATGTTCGGCGCGCGGGTCTCGAACGGGACCTGCGCGGCGCCGGTCAGCGGCGCGAGGCAGAGAAGCGCAAGGCTGATAAGCGCGGCCGTCAGGCGCGTGCGCGGGCGGATCGCGGGCATGGTCGGCTCCCCCTGGTGTGTTCGGTCTGTTCGGTCGGTTCCGGCTCGGTTGCGGCGCGGCGGCGCGCGCCTTGCCGGTTGTGCCCGCTCGCGCGCGATTCTTCAAACCCGATCAGCAAGCCTGATCAGTGCAGGCGCGCCGTCGCCGCGCGTGTCGCGGGCTCGGCCGCATCCTCCGCCCCATCCTCGACCGCCTCATCCGCCTCTGGCTCCTCGGCCGGCTCCTCGGCGGGCGGCGGACGACGCTGGAAGAGCGCGCGCAGACCGCGCGGGCGCTCGGGTGTGGCGTCTGGTGTGGCGGCGGGCGCGGCGTCGGGTGCGGCGGCCGCCTCGGGTTCGGCCTCCTCGATCTCGGGCGCGGGCGGGGCGATCTCGACCTGCTGCAGGCGCACGGCGGTGACCCGGATCGGCGTCGGCCGCCCGGCAAGGATGCCCAGCGCATTCGCCGCCTCGGAGGAGATCTGGAAGCGCGGGCCGGGATGGTCGCGCTCGCGCCGGAAGAGCGCGCCGGCGATGCTGGTGCCGGTCTCGACATTGCGGATGATGACCCGCTCGGGATCGGTCGCCGCCGGATGCGCGACCCAGATGCCGCCGAGCGAGGGCCGCCCGTCCCACAGCCCCGGTTCCTCCATCTGGAAGACCTCGGGCATCTCGACATCGCGCTCGACGAAACGCGCGCCGGCGGCGGCGGATCGCGCGCCCGACATGCCGTCGGCCCCGGTCCGGACCGTGTCGCAACCGGCCAGCGCCACGGCAGCGGCGAGAAGCGCCAGCCGCCCGGCGCGTCGGGGAATTCGGGGATGGGTGCCTGCTGCTCGCGTCATTTCGACCTCTTCGCCCCGTTTCGCTGTCGGGATCGCGTCTTCCGGCATTCAACCGGAGCGTGGGTTCAGCGTCAATCTACGCGCGACGGGAGTGAATGGGAAGTCCCGCATCGCGCCGCCGCGTCCGCCCCGGCCCGGATCGGCGGAAAGCCACGGCGCGCGGGATCGCGGGTCACGACGGGTCGCGCCAGCGGTTGACCATCGGGTAGCGCCGGTCGAGCCAGAAGGCGCGCGGGGTCAGCCGCACGCCTGGCGCCGCCTGGTAGCGTTTCCATTCCGAGATGTAGAGCAGATGCTCGATCCGACGCACGGTGTCGCGGTCATGCCCCTCGGCGACCAGCTCGCCCACCGAGGCGTCGCGCTCGACCAGCCCCTCCAGGATCGAATCCAGCACCGGATAGGGCGGCAGGCTGTCCTCGTCGCGCTGGTTCGCGCGCAGCTCGGCGGTCGGCGGCTTGGTGATGATCCGCTCGGGGATGACGGCGCCCGCCGGGCCCTTCATCCATTCCCGGTGGGTGGCGTTGCGCCAGCGGCAGGTCTCGAAGACGCGGGTCTTGTAGAGGTCCTTGATCGGGTTGAAGCCGCCGTTCATGTCGCCGTAGATCGTGGCGTAGCCCACCGCCACCTCGGACTTGTTGCCGGTGGTCAGCAGCAGCGCCCCGGACTTGTTCGAGATCGCCATGAGCAGCAGGCCCCGCAGCCGCGACTGGATGTTCTCCTCGGTCACGTCCTCGGGCAGGCCCTCGAAGAGCGGGCCGAGCGCCTGCGTCACCGCCCCCTGCGGGCCGGTGATCGCCACCTCGTCGAGCCGGCAGCCCAGCGCCCGCGCCACGCCTGCCGCGTCCTCCAGCGATTCGGGCGAGGTGAAGCGCGAGGGCAGCATGACGCAATGCACGTTTTCCGGTCCCAGCGCGTCGGCGGCGATGGCGGCGACGATGGCGGAATCGATCCCGCCCGAAAGGCCGAGGA
>SLPP01000186.1 GCA_007131945.1 Paracoccaceae bacterium
ATCATGTTCTCGAACCGGACGCGGATCACCGACAACCTCTCGCTCGGGGACCGCAGCCACGGGCTGATGCTGAACTTCGCCAACAACGCCGATGTCAGCGGCAACCTGATCCGCGGCGGCACGCACGAGAAATGCACCTTCATCTACAACGCCCATCGCAACGTGATCGTCGGCAACCGCTTCGAACGCTGCCAGATCGGTATCCATTTCACCGCCGGATCGGAGCGCAACGCCCTGACCGGCAACGCCTTCATCGGCAACCAGACGCAGGTGAAATACGTCGGCACCCGCGACATCGAATGGAGCCATGACGGCCGCGGCAACTACTGGTCGGACCATGCCGCCTTCGACCTCGACGGCGACGGGATCGCCGATTCGCGCTTCCGCCCGAACGACATGATGGACCATATCCTGTGGTCGCAACCCGCCGCCGCGCTGCTCCTCGGCTCGCCGGCGGTGCAGCTGATCCGTTTCGCCCAGTCGCAGTTTCCCGCCACGCTGCCCGGTGGCGTCGTGGACAGTTTCCCCCTGACCCGGCCCGTCGAGATCGACGTGCCCGAGGCCATCGCGCGGATGGAGGCCGAGGCCCGGCCGCGCTGGCTGCATGGAAGGCTCGATGCCGATGAACTTGACCCTCTCACATCTCACTAAGCGCTTCGGCGCGACGCGGGCGCTGACCGACGTCGGCTTCACCGTCGCGCCGGGCGAGCGCGTGGCGCTTCTCGGCCACAACGGCGCCGGCAAGTCGACGCTGATGAAGATCGTCCTCGGCCTAATCCCCTACGATTCGGGCGAGGTCGTCGTCGTCGGCCAGGCGCCCGGCAGCCGCGCGGCGCGGCGCGACGTCGCCTACCTGCCGGAAAACGTGGCCTTCCACCCGGCGCTGACCGGGCTCGAGCAGATCCGCACCTATCTGCGCCTGCGCGGCGAGAACCCGCGCGACGCGATGGGCCTGCTCGAGCGCGTCGGCCTCGCCGAGGCCGCCAGGCGCCGCATCGGCACCTATTCCAAGGGCATGCGCCAGCGCGTCGGGCTGGCCCAGGCGCTGATCGGCAGGCCGAAGCTCCTGGTGCTGGACGAGCCGACCTCGGGGCTCGACCCGATCTCGCGGCGCGACTTCTACGCCATGCTCGACGCGCTTGCCGCCGAGGGCGCCTCGATCCTGCTCTCCAGCCACGCGCTGACCGAGGTCGAGGCGCGCACCGACCGGATCGTGATCCTGTCGAAGGGCGTCATGGTCGCCAACGACACGCTCGCCGCGCTGCGCCGGCAGGCGGCGCTGCCGATCCAGCTGCAGGTCGCCGCCCGGCCCGAGACCGCCGACGCCGTGGCCGCGCGGCTTTCCGGCGCGCGCTTCAACGGCGCCACGGTCAGCCTGACCTGCAGCCATGCCGAGAAGCTCGCGCGGCTGTCGCAGGTCGCCGCGCTCGGCGACCTGATCGACGATGTCGAGGTGATCCCGCCCAGCCTCGAGGATCTCTACAGCCATTTCAGCAAGCAGGTGCCGCAATGACCGCGATCCTCGCCATCGCCACCGCCGAGTTCCGCATCGCGCTGCGCAACCGCTGGGTGGCCATCGCGGTGGTGCTGATGGCGCTCTTCTCGCTCGTCCTCGCCGCCGCCGGCAGCGCCCCCACCGGCACGCTCGGCGCCGACAAGCTCTCGGTCACCGTCGCCAGCCTGACCAGCCTCGCCGTCTACCTCGTGCCGCTCGTCGCGCTGCTGATGTCCTTCGACGCCGTCGCCGGCGAGGTCGAGCGCGGTACGCTGCCCCTGGCGCTGACCTACCCGCTCAGCCGGGCCGAGATCCTCTTCGGCAAGTTCCTCGCGCATCTGGTGATCCTCGCGCTGGCCCTCGCCGTCGGCTACGGGCTCGCCGCGGCGGCGACGCTCTGGTTCGATCCGCGCGCGACCGCCGGGCTGCCGGCGCTGATCCGCCTCTTCTGGACCTCGCTCCTCCTTGGCGCGGCCTTCGTCGCCATCGGCTATGCGCTGTCCGCGCTCGCCCGCCGGCCGGGCGCCGCGGCGGGGCTGGCGATCGGGCTCTGGCTGGTCATGATCGTGCTCTACGACCTCGGCCTTCTCGCCGCCGTCGTGGCCGATGATGGCGGGCGTTTCACCACCGACATCTTCCCCTGGCTTCTGGTCGGCAACCCGGCCGATGCCTTCCGCCTCTACAACCTCGCCGCCTCCGAGGCGACGGCGGCCGCGGCCGGGATCGGCGCGGCGGCGAACACCATCCCCTCGGCGCATGCCCTGGCCTCGATCGTGCTCTGGCCGGTGATCGGCCTCGCGCTCGCCGTTCTGGCCTTCCGAAAGGTGACCCCATGATCCGCCCGCTCCTCCTCGCCCTGCCCCTGCTCGCGCTCGCCGCCTGCAAGGACGAACGCGCCGAGATCCCGCAACCGGTGACGATGACCGCCGAGGCCGTCGGCCACTTCTGCCAGATGAACATGCTCGAGCATCCCGGCCCGATGGCGCAGGTCTTCCTCGACGGGCTGCCCTATCCGCTTTTCTTCAGCCAGGTGCGCGACGCCGTCGCCTATCAGCGGATGCCCGAACAGAGCCACATGATCCGCATCATCTACGTCTCGGACATGGGCGCGCCGGATGCCAGCTGGGAAGACCCGGGCGCCGACAACTGGACGCTGGCGGCCGAGGCCTACTACGTCGCCGGCTCGGACGTGGTCGGCGGCATGCAGGCGCCCGAGATCGTTCCCTTCGCCACCCGCGCCGCCGCCGAGGCCTTCGCCGCGCGCCACGGCGGCGAGGTCCTGCGCCTGGCCGAGATCCCGGATGCGCTGGTCCTCGCCCCGGTCGAGTTCGAGGCCGATATCGGCGCCGAGGACGATGCCGATTTCGAGGACCGCCTGCGCGCGCTCTCGGGCGGCGAGGGCTGAGCCATGCTCTCGCGCCGCCGCTTCCTGACCATCGCCGCCGCCGCCGCTTCCCTGCCCGCGCCGCTGCGCGCCCAGCCGCTCCACCAGTGGCGCGGCGTGGCGCTCGGGGCGGATGCCTCGATCACGCTCGCCCATCCGCGGGCCGAGGCGATCGTCGCCCGGGCGCGGGCCGAGATCGCCCGGCTCGAGCGCATCTTCAGCCTGCACGACCCCGGCTCGGCGCTCGTCCGGCTCAACCGCGCCGGCCGGCTCGCGGCGCCGCCCTTCGAGCTCCTGGAATGCCTGTCGCTCGCGTCCCGCGTCCATGCCGCCACCGGCGGTCGCTTCGACCCGACGATCCAGCCGCTCTGGGCCGCCCATGCCGAGGCGCATGCCGCCGGCAAGCCGCCCGGGCCGCAGGTGCTGGCGGCCGCCCTCGAACGCACCGGCTGGGGCGCGGTCGGCTACGGGCCGGAGGCGGTCGCCTTCGCCCGCCCGGGCATGGCGCTCAGCCTCAACGGGATCGCGCAGGGATACATCGCCGACAAGGTCGCGGGGCTGCTGCACGCCGAGGGGCTGACCGACATCCTAATCGACACCGGCGAGCACCGCGCGCTCGGCGGCAGGCCCGGCGGCGGCGACTGGCCGATCTCGCTCGATGACGGCCAGCGCCTGCACCGCGACGCCGTGCACCTGCGCGACCGGGCGCTGGCCTCGTCCGCGCCGCACGGGATCACCTTCGACGCGGCGGGCCGGGTCAGCCACATCCTCGACCCGCTGAACGGCCGGCCGGCGCCGGCGCATTGGCGGCTGATCAGCGTGACCGCGCCACAGGCGGGGCTCGCCGACGCGCTCAGCACCGCCTTCTGCCTGATGGACGAAGCGGCGATCGCCACCGCGCTCGACGCCTTCGACGGCGTCGCCCTGGTCCACGCCCAGCGGGTCTGAGCGCCGCGCCTGCCCGCGGTCAGAGCCGCGGCGCGTGGTGCAGGATCACCGGCACGACGAGGTCCTCCTCGTCGGTCAGATGCCGGTCCAGCAACCGCTCGAAGGAAGCCAGCCGCGCCTCGAAGGCACCGGCGGCATCGCGGCTTCCCGACCCCTCGATCAGCGCCTGCAGATAGGCGTTCGTCGCCTCGGCCAGCGCGTGCAGCTGCGCATCGAGCGCGTGGTGATCGGCATCGAGGATCTCGAAGCCGCGCGCCAGACGGGTTTCGGCGACGGCGAGGACGGGGAAATAGTGCAGATCCTCGATCTGGTGATGGCCGTGCAGATGCTCGACCAGCGCGCCCGCCAGCCGCGCGGTCCGCTGCGCCTCGAGGCGTGGATCGGCGGGAGCGTCGATAAAGGCGCGGGTCCGGGTCTGCAGCTCTTCCATCAGCTGGCGGAAGCCCAGATGCCGCTCCAGCCAGAACCGCGTCAGCCCGTCGAAATGCCGGTGCGCGGTCCAGAGGTCGCGCGGATAATCGTCCAGAAGCACCCGAAGCGCATCCGGAAGCCCTGTCCGGCGGTCGAGCGCGAAGCGGTCATCGGCCATCGCGCCTGTCTGCCATGGCGCACCGATCCCGGCAAGCGGCGG
>SLPP01000134.1 GCA_007131945.1 Paracoccaceae bacterium
GAGCGCCGCCACCCTTATACGCGGCTGCTGCTGGATGCCTCGCCCGAGCCCCACCCCGCGCGCCGTCCGACCGGCCCGGGCGTCGCGCGGGTCTTCGGGCGGGGCTATTCGGGGTAGAGGAGGCAGGCGACTTCGTGGCTCTCGGCGATGCGGCGGCGGCGGGGGGAGGGTTTCGGATCGAAGCGCAGCACCAGGGCGTCGCCTGCCTCCTCGATCCGGGCGGCGGCCTCCAGGCTGGGGTGGCGGGCGCGCAGGATCGGGATGAGCTCAGTGCGGGCGGCGGCGGCGCCCTGCGGGGCGGGGAGTGAGACCGAGAGCCCGTCGCGCCGCGGCTTGCCGATCGCCGGACGGGGTTTTCCGGCCAGATCCCAGTCGGCGAGGGCGGCGATGACGTCGCGCCCCTCCCAGCCGCAATCGGGCGTGGCCAGCGGGCAGCGGTTATGGAAGCGGCAGCCATTGGGGATGTCGATGGCCGACGGGATCTCGCCCGCCGATTCGAGCGGCGGCTTTTCCACCGTCGGGTCGGGTTCGGGCGAGGCGTCGAGGAGAAGCTGCGTATAGGGATGCCTGCGCTCGGCGATGACCTTCTCGGTCGGGCCGATCTCGACGATCTCGCCCAGATACATGATCGCGGTTCGGTCTGCGACGTAGCGGATCGTCGGCAGGTCGTGGCTGACATAGACGAAGGAGATGCCCATCGCGTCGCGGAAATGCCGCATCAGGTTCAGCACCCCCGCCCGGATCGACACGTCGAGCATCGAGACCGGCTCGTCGGCGACGATGAAGCGCGGCTCCAGCACGATCGCGCGGGCGATGGCGACGCGCTGGCGCTGGCCGCCGGAGAGCTCGTGCGGGAAGCGCTCCATGTAGGTATCGGCGGGTTTCAGCCCGGCGCGTTCGAGCGCCTGCACCACCCGTGCCCGGCGTTCGGCGCCCTTGGCGAGGCCGTGGATCTTCAGGGGTTCGCCGACGATGTCCTGGATCGTGAAGCGGGGGTTCAGCGTCTGGTAGGGGTCCTGGAAGACCATCTGCGCGCGGCGGCGGAAGGCCTTGAGGTCGGCGCCCTTCAGATGTGCGATATCGGTGCCCTCGGAGAGGATGCGCCCGTCGGTCGGCTCCTGCAGGCGCACCAGCATCTCGCCGGTCGTCGTCTTGCCCGAGCCGGATTCGCCGGCAAGCCCGAGGATCTCGCCCTCGTTCAATGCCAGGTCGATCCCGTCGACGGCGTGGACCTTCGCCTCGCCGCGGGCGAAGAGACCGGTGGCGACGGGGAAATGCTTGACCAGCCCCTCGACGCGCAGGACCTCGGTGCCGCCGGTGCGCGGGCGTCGCGAGCCCGTCACCACCTCCTCGCTCAGCCGGCGGCCGACCTCGGCCCAGGCGGCGTTGGTGGCGGCGGTGCGGCGGAATTCCTCGACCCTTTCGGGGTAGTGGCAGGCGGACAGGCGGCCCTCGCCGACCCGGTGCGCCTCGGGTTCCTCGGCGCGGCATCGGTCGGTGGCGAAGGGGCAGCGTTCGGCGAAGCGGCAGCCGGCAGGCGGGTTCAGGAGGTCGGGCGGCGTGCCGGGGATGGAGATGAGTTCGCGTTGTGCGCCCTCGAGCGTCGGGAAGGCGTTGGTGAGCCCCATCGTATAGGGGTGAAAGGGAGCGCCGAAGACCTGCCGCACCGGCCCGGTCTCCATGATCCTGCCGCCATACATCACCGCGACGCGGTCGCAGGTCTGCACGACGACCGAGATGTCGTGGGTGATGAACAGAAGCGCCATGCCGCGCTCGCGCCGGAGCCGCGCCAGCCGTGACAGGATCTGCGCCTGGGTGACGACGTCGAGCGCGGTCGTCGGCTCGTCGGCGATCAGGAGCTGCGGCTCGAGTGCCATGGCCATGGCGATCACCGCGCGCTGCTTCATGCCGCCCGACATCTCGTGCGGATAGGCGCGCAGGCGCGACGGGTCGATGCCGACGGCGCGGAACAGATCCTCGGCCCGCGCCCAGCCTTCCCTGCGGTCGATGCGGATATGCGCCTGCATCGCCTCCAGGATCTGGTCGCCGACGCGGTAGACCGGGTCGAGCGCGTTCATCGCGGCCTGGCTGATCCAGGCGATCTCCTTCCAGCGGACGCGGCGCATGGCCTCGCCGGTCAGCGGCACGAGGTCGCGGCCGGCGAAGTCGATCCGCCCGCGGGGGATCAGGCCGTTCGGCGGCAGAAGTTTCAGCATCGCCTTGGCGGCGGTGGTCTTGCCGCAGCCCGATTCGCCGACCAGCCCCAGCGCCTCGCCGGGGGCGACGGTGAAGTCGATGCCGTCCACGGCCTGCACCGGCCCCGCGCCGGTGCGGTAGTGGATCGCCAGGTCGCGCACGTCCAGCAGGGTATCGGTGCCGATGTCCCTCATGCCCGCGCCCTCAGTCGCGGATTGGCGACCACCTCGAGCGAGCGCGAGATGAAGAAGACCGAGAGCACCGTGGTCATGATCAGGATGCCGGGCGGCAGGTTCCACCACCAGGCCGTGCGCCAGGCGCCGGAGAGGCGGGCGTCGTGCAGGATGCCGCCCCAGCTGATCGCGTGCGGTGGGCCGAGGCCGAGGAAGCTGAGCGTCGCCTCGGCGATGATCGAGACGCCGACGATGATGGCGAGTTCGAGGAAGACGAGCGGCATGACGTTGGGGAAGATGTGCAGGTACATGATCCGCAGGTCCGAGGCGCCGGCGACGCGCGCGGCCTTGACGAAGGGGCGTTCGCGCAGGCTGAGGACCTGGGAGCGGATCAGGCGCGCGACGGTGCGCCAGGTGAGCAGGCTGACCGCCAGGATGACGATCAGCAGGCTCGGCTGGAACAGAAGCACCAGGATCAGCGCGAAGGGCTCGAACGGGATGCCGTACATCACGTCGACGGTGCGCATAAGCACGGTCTCGGTGCGGCCGCGATAGTAGCCGGCGATGAGGCCCACGTTGGTGCCGATGAGGACGACGAGCGCGGCGCCGAGGAAGCCCACGAGAAGCGCGATGCGGCTGCCGTGGACGTTCTGGCTGTAGAGGTCGCGGCCGAGGTGGTCGGTGCCGAACCAGTGCTCGCGCGAGGGCGGCGCGAGGCGGGTCACGAAACGGTCCGAGCCGAGGGCGAGCCAGCGGTCCCCCTCGACGAGGAGCGCGCGCAGGTGGCGTTCGGATTCGGTCGGCACCAGTTGCCAGGCGGCGCCGTCCCATTCCATGACGATCCCGTTTCGCCCGGCGGCGACGGCGCGGCCGTCGTCATCGATCCAGCCCGCGCGCAGCGCGCGGGTGTCGGGGGCGGGGTCGGTCTGCCAGCGTTCCTCGGGGCCGTCGCGGCGCAGGAGCGTGCCGCGCTCGCCGGTGACGAGCGCGGCGCCGCCCGGCGCGATGTGGATGTGGTTGAGGTCGCGGCTGGAGCCGAGGCGGTCGAGCGTCGCCGCGCCACTCGCGGGGTCGTAGCGGATGGCGAGGCCGCGCTCGCCGACGGCGAGCAGCGTGCCGTCGGTATCGCGGGCGACCGAGCGCAGCGAGAAGCCGCGGCCGACGGGGCTGTCGATTTCGGTGATCTCGTTCGTGGCCAGGTCCAGCCGCCAGATCTCCTCGCCGGCGCCGACGATGAGGGCGGCGGTGTCGTCGATCCAGGTCACGCCGCGCAGGTCGGCGGGAGCGGGGGCGTCGATGGTGCGCCAGTCGGCACCCTCCTGCACCAGGACCGTGCCCTGGGTGCCGACGATCACCGCGCCGGCCTCGGGCCCGAACGCGACGGCGTTGAGGTCGGACGTGACGCCGGGATCGACGCGCTCCCAATCCGCGCCGTTGCGGGCCCAGACCGTCCCCTCGCGGCCGACGATCAGCGCCTCGGTGCCGCGATGGTCGGCGGCGTTCAGCGCCAGCGGCCCCAGGCTCTCGGCCAGTTCCCACCGCTCGGCGCCGCGGACGAGGACCGAGCCGTCCTCGATCTCGTTGATATGCCGGGGGTCGTGGGTGGACAGGACCGGCGCGAAAAGCGCCATGGCGATGATGAAGCCCAGCACGCAGAGACCGATCACCGCCAGCCGGTCCTGGACCATCAGCTTCAGCGGCCCGGCGGCGGCGCGCAGGAACGGCGGCAGGGTCATCGGAAGCTCACCCGCGGATCGAGCGTGGTGTAGAGGATGTCGACGAAGAGGTTCAGCGTGATCACGAAGGCCGCCATGATCAGGAAGGACGCCTGCGCCAGCGGGAAGTCCGAGGTGCGCACGGCGTTGAGGATCTCGCGCCCGAGCCCGGGCCAGGAGAAGACGACCTCGACCACCACCTGCCCGCCGGCGGCGAGCCCGATGGTGACGGCAAGCTGCGTGACCACCGGCAGAAGCGCGTTGCGCGCGGCGTGCTTGTAGAGGATGTCGCGCTCGGGCAGGCCCTTGGCGCGCGCCATCTCGATGAAGTCCTCGCCATAGACCTCGAGCATGGTGTTGCGCATGATCAGGA
>SLPP01000188.1 GCA_007131945.1 Paracoccaceae bacterium
ATGCCTCGGGCCGGGCGGCGAGGAAGGCCTCGACCGTGGTCTCGGCGCCGCCGGCGCGCAGCGCGCCCCCGGCGGTCAGCGCCAGCACGTCGGGCGGCGGCGGCGCGCCGGCCTCGTCGAGCCGCACCAGCCGGATCTCGCGCTCGAGCGGCGGCGCGACCGAACCCGCGATGAGGAAGAAGACCAGCATCAGGAAGACCACGTTGATCAGCCCGATCACCGGTTCCGGTCGCCGTCGCGTGAAGGGAAGGTGCACGCCGCGCATCGGATCAGTCCAGCACCCGGACCTGCCAGTCGGGCCGCGCGCGCAGCACCGCCAGCAGATCGACGAGCCGCTGCGCCGTGGGGCCGGCCGACAGGCTGACCAGGACGACGAAGGCCTCCTCGGCCTCGGCGGCGAGCGGGTCGAGCCGGGCGAGCAGGCCGTCGAGCGGCGCCTCGACCGCGTTCACCCTGAGCCCGTCGGGCGAGAGCTGCACGAAGGCGGGCGGGGTGGCGGTGCCGACGGCGCCGCCGGCGGCGGCCGGGGCGAGGTCGATCTCGCCCAGCCGGCTGAAGGTCGTGGTCAGCATGAAGAAGAGCAGCAGCAGGAAGACGACGTCGATCAGGGGCGTCAGCGCCAGACGCCGGACCCGGGGGGCGAAACGGGTGGCGAGCCGCTCAGCCATGCCGGTGCGCCGCGGCGATCCCGCGCGCGGCGGGCTCGGCCCGAGGAGCGGCCGGCGCGCCCAGCCCGGCGCAGAGCGCGGTGTCGATGATGCGCTCGGCAAAGGCCGCCTCGCGGGCGATCCGCGTCTCGAACCAGGTCAGCACCAGCGCCGTCGGCATGGCGACGGCGAGGCCGACGGCGGTGGTCAGGAGCGCCACCCAGATCCCGCCGGCCAGCGCCGCGGGGTCGATCACCGGCCCCGCCGCCTGCAGGGCGCGAAAGGCCTCGATCATGCCCAGCACCGTGCCGAAGAGGCCGAGGAGCGGCGCCACCTGCGCGACGCTGTCGAGGACGCGCAGCCCCGAGGAAAGGCCCGCGACCCGCTCGGACGCCAGCCCGGCGAGGCGGGCACGCAGGGCGGCGGGCTCGGCCCCGGTCCCGGTGCCGGTTTCGGCGGCCGGCGCGGACTGCATCGCCAGCGCGGCGAGCGGCCCCAGATGGCTGGGCGCGGCCAGCGCCATCGCCCGCGCCTCGCGCTCCTGCCCGCGATCCCAGGCCTCGAGCGCGGCGACGAGCGCGTCGTGCCGGCCGAGCCCGGCGCGGCGAAACTGCCAGAGCTTGGCGAGGACCAGCGCCAGGACCAGAACCGAGAGCGCGATCAGCAGCAGCACGACCGGGCCGCCGAGCGCGGCGACGGCGCCGAGGCTTGCGGCGACATCCTGGGCGAGGTTCGCCAGCATGGGGATCGTCAGCGCCGGTGTCATTGCAGCAACTCGATCTCGAGCCGCGAGCGCATTTCGAGCGCCGCGGCGCAGTCGACCGCGCCCTCGCAGCGGGCGATGTCGTTGATCAGCACCCGCTCGATCGCGGCGCAGTCGATCCCGGCGATGTCGAAGGAACGCACGCGCAGCCGCCCGGCGGGCAACTCGCGGAAGTCGAGCAGCGTCAGCGCCGCGACCCGCCCGCCGCGGTCGAAGAGCACCGCCTCGAGCACCAGCGCCTCGAGATCGGCGCCGGCGGCGTTCTCGGCGACGAAGATCATCCGGCAGGCGTTCTCCTGTGGCTCGAGCGCGTTGAGCTCGATCGTCAGCGCCGCCTCGGCGGCGGCGCTCGCCGGCAGGGCCAGGAGCGCGGCCAGGAGGGCGGGAAGGCGCAGGCGCATCGGGTCGCTCCTCGTCGGGCGCGGGCCATCGAGTGATAAACCCCGGCCACCGCGCTTTCAAGCAAGCCGGGGGTCAGCGCGGTCCCAGCCGCATGCGCGCCAGGATCCCGTCGCGGCGGATGAAGTGATGCCAGAGCGCGGCGGCGATGTGCAGCGCGATCAGCGCCATGAACAGGCGCGAGGCAAGCCCGTGAACGCGCCGGGCGGTGTAGTCGGCGAAATCGGGCGGCATCGGGCCGTCGCCGAAGACCGCGTCCGGCAGGCCCGAGGCGCGCGCCATGGCGATGCCCGAGCCCGCCATGACGAAGGCAAGCAGGTAGAGCGCCCAGTGATTGGCCCGCGCCAGCCGGTCGAGCGCGGCGTTGCCGGTCACCGCCGGGCTGGGCGTGCGCGTCGTCAGGCGCACGGCGAGGCGCAGGACCATGAGGAAAAAGGTCAGCAATCCCAGCCCCATGTGCAGGCGGAAGGACAGAAGCTTCGCCGGGTCGTCGTTCGGTACCGGCGCCAGCAGCACGGTGCCGGCGATCAAGAGCCCGATCAGGAACGCGGCCAGCAGCCAGTGCAGGACGACCAGGACGGGATGGTAGCGTTGCGGCATGGCGGTCCCTCGCAGCCCGGTCCGGGATCATGCGCGCGGGCCGGCGGCTTGGCAAGACGGGCGGCTCAGCCGAAGCGGGGGGCGCGGTTCTGCAGCGTCGCGGTCACCGCCTCGATCTGGTCGGGCGAGCCGATGATCGCCGCCTGCAGCCGCGCCTCCAGCGCCAGATGCGCCTCGTCGCCGGGCCAGGCGGCGCGGACCAGCGACTTCATGCCGCAGGCCGCGGCCGGATTGCGCCCGGCGATCACCCGCGCCAGCGTCCGCGCCGCGTCGAGCGGGTCGTCGGCGAGTCGCGTGACGAGGCCAAGCTCGGCCGCCTCGCCGGCGCCGAGGACGCGCGCGGTCAGCATCAGCTCCAGCGCCTGGTCGGCGCGCATCAGCCCGGGCAGCAGGCGGGTGATCCCCATGTCGGGGACGAGGCCCCATTTCGCCTCCATGATCGAGAGCTGCACATCCGGCGCGGCGAAGCGAATGTCGGCGCCCAGCGCCAGTTGCAGCCCGGCGCCGAAGACCGGCCCGTGCAGCGCCGCGATCACCGGCACGGCGAGATCGGCCCAGACCGTGCAGGGATGCTGGAACCGGTTCGCCGCCTCGCCCGGCAGCGGGGTGACGATCTCGTCCCTGAGCGCGCCGATGCGGCCGGCGAAGGACATCAGCAGCCCGGTGTCGAGCCCGGCGCAGAAGCCCCGCCCCTGGCCGTGCAGGATGACCGCGCGCAGCCCCGCCTCGCGCGCCAGTTCCCGCCCGGTCGCCGAGAGCGCGTCGAACATCGCCTCGTCCATGGCGTTGAGCTTGTCGGGCCGGTTCAGCGCGACTTCGGCGATGCCGCCGGCGCGCGTGACGGTCAGGCGGTCGGTGCTCATCGGGGTCTCTCCACTGCGTCCGGCGCAGGCTGGCGCAGCACCCGGCGCGGCGCAAGGGAAATGTCGCGCCGTCCGGCCCACGCGGCGCTTGTGAGACGGCGGGCCTTTGCTATGCTGGGTTGAACGCGTGCCGGGTGCGAGGATGTCATGCGCTGGATCTTCAGGCTGTTCGGGGTGGTCCTGTCGCTGGTCGTGCTGGCCGTCGCGGCGCTGTTCCTGATCCCGGCCGAGCGCATCGCCGGCATCGCCGCCGAGCGGTTCGAGACCGCCACCGGAAGGGCGCTGACCATCGCCGGACCGGTGCGCCCCGCGATCTGGCCGGTGATCGGCGCAAGGGTGGGCGACGTGCGGCTGGCGAACGCGCCCTGGTCCGATGCCGGCCCGATGTTCGAGGCCGCCGAGGTCGATCTGGGGCTCGACCTGCGGGCGCTGATCGCCGGCGACATCGTCATCACCCGGCTGGAAGCGGTCGCGCCGCGCATCCTGCTCGAGCGCAACGCCGAGGGCGTGGCGAACTGGGAGTTCGGCGGCACCGGCACCGCCGGGCCGGGCGGGACCGGCGGCGCGGGCCGGGCGCTCTCGATCGCGCTGGCGCAGGTCGCGGACGGCGCGGTGCGCTATCGCGACCGCGCGGCGGGGATCGACGTGACCGTCGAGGCGCTCGATGCGGAGCTGCGCCTGCCCGATCTCGCCGGGCCGGGCGAGCTGCGCGCCACCGGGCGCCGCGACGGGCAGGCGTTTTCCGCCGAGGCCCGGATCGAGGCGGTGCAGCGCTTCCTCGACGGGGCGGTGACGCCGCTTGCGCTGACGGTCGAGGCCGGCGGCAGCAGGGCGCGCTTCGACGGCCGCGCCGGGCTCGACCCGCCGGCGGCCGAGGGCCGCGTCGCGGTTGAGGGTCCGGGGCTCGCGCCGCTTCTCGCGCTCGCCGGGCAGGGCGCGGAGGAGCCGCTGCCGCCGGCGGCGCGCCCCGTTTCCCTTGCCGGGCAGGTGACGCTGGCGCCGGCGGGCAGCCTGCATCTGCGCGAGGGCGCGCTGCGGCTGGGGTCGAACCGGGTGACGGCGGCGCTGGACCTGGCGCTCGACGGGCCCCGCCCGCGGCTTTCGGGCGAGATCGCGGCCGAGACGCTGGACCTGACCGCGTTCACCGGCGCCGGCGATGGCGCGGGCGATGGCGGCG
>SLPP01000271.1 GCA_007131945.1 Paracoccaceae bacterium
AAGAGTTCGGCGAGCAGCGGGATGTCCTCACGGCGCGTGCGCAGCGGCGGGATCGCGATCGGGAAGACGTTGAGTCGGTAAAAGAGGTCTTCGCGGAACTGGCCGCGGGCGACGGCTTCGGCGAGGTTGCGGTTGGTTGCGGCGATGATGCGCACGTCGACGCGGATGGGTTGCGACGCCCCGATGGGCTCGACCTCGCCTTCCTGGAGCACCCGCAGCAGCTTGGCCTGCACGTCGAGAGGCAGTTCGCCGATCTCGTCAAGAAAGATGGTGCCACCATCAGCGCGCAGGAAGCGGCCATCGCGATGCGTGCTGGCCCCGGTGAACGCACCCTTGACGTGCCCAAAGAACTCGCTTTCGACCAGCTCCCGGGGAATGGCTGCGCAGTTCACCGCGATCAGCGGTTTGCCGGCACGCGGGCTGGCGTCGTGGATGGAACGCGCGAACACTTCCTTGCCGCTCCCGGTTTCGCCCTGCAGGAGCACGGTGGCGCTGGTGGGCGCGACCTGGAGCGCCTTGCCCAGGGCCTCCTTGAACGGTGCGCTGCGACCGACGATCTGCCCGCGCTCCTGCAGGGCATCGAGGGTGTCGCGCAAGCGGTCCGCCTGGCTCTGCAACTGGTGGATGCGCTGCTCGGCAGCGTGCAGGGCCTGTACGTCGCGCAGGATGAGGGTGTAGGAGGCCGCTGCCGCGTCGCCTCCCTGGGAGAGGGTCGCCTCGAATTCGAAGGTCTCCCCGTTCGCGCGTCGGCCGCGCAAGTGACCGCCGATCCAGGCCCGCCGCTCCGCCGGGGCCGCGTGGAAGCGTGCCATCCGCTCCCGGACGATCTGGATGCTCTCGTCCGTGAGCCAGTCGCCCAGGGTTGCAGGCACGGTGCCACTGCGATCGCCCTCGAACAGCTCCCGCGCGGAGGCGTTGGCGAGATGCACGCGCAACTGCGCGTCAAAATCAACGATGCCGTCCAGCGCGCCGTCGATCAGGCGCCGCAGCCGCTCTTCGCGCTCGCGCAGCCTGTCCTCTGCGCGGATGCGGCGCATTTCCGCCGCCGCACGGTGGCCGAAGATCTCGAACAGGGCCAGGTAGCGAGGCGTGTCGGGTACAGGTTTGGAGTCGAGGACGGCGAGGTGGCCGATGATGGTGCCCGATGCATCCCTGAAGGGCATGCCGGTGTAGCTGACCAGGTCGTAGTCGCGCAGGAAGCTGTTCTGCGGGTAGTGGTCGATCACCCGATCGCGGATCTGAAATAGCTCACCGCGCCGGATCACGCCCTCGCAGGGGGTGCCGGCGATGTCATAGGGCCCAGGCTCGACCCAGCGGTCACCCAGCCAGTAGGCGCGGGGTCGTAGCTGGCTTCGCTCGCTCACATAGTCTGCCACCAGCGCGCCATAGGTGTTCAAGGCTCCGGCCAACTCCTTGACCAAGGCCCGGAAGAAGTCCGCCCCGGTCTCCCTGGAGGTGCCGTCGAGGATGTTCAGCAGGAGGGCGTTGTCCTCGGTGAGCAATTCGCGGAAGCGGACCTTGGAGTCGTTCGTTCTCCCAGTCACAGCCTGTTCCTCCCAGCAGTTCTCGACCCGAATATCGGGCACGTCAAGGCGAAGCGGCCCCGCATAGCCGTTGAGGCCTTCGTTCCGGTACAGCGGCGCTCAGTACTACCTCCTCGGTGCCACCTCCTCCTGCAACTCGCCTGATCCCAGCGCGTGCTCTCCGGCTCAAGTCTCCCTTGGCAGGGCGGTGGCCGGCGCTTAACGGACACCCGCCCGCGCCAACTCGCAGGCGCCCTCTTGCTGTTCTGCTGCGGGCGCTCACGAGTGGGGCGCGAGGCAATCTCCCTGATTCAACTTCGACGGCAGCGGCATGTCCCTTCCTGATCGCACCTGACTTCCGGTTCCTGGCGGGTCCGGTGCAGCGGCTGGCAACCCACGCCAGCCGCTCGCCCCCCCCTGCGACTAATATTACTCCATACCTGTAAGGTTTAAATCGAACACACTGGTACAGGTGGCCATAATGCCTCCGACCGTGTAGATGGTTCGATTGTTCGCCACGTAAGTGCCACTAATCCGATCTTCGATAAGCACCGCGCTAAATTCCAACGTCCATTCTGAATAAAACCCTGAATCGTCGATGCTGCTTGCCGAGGCGCTGGAATAGCTCAGTTGGCCGGTTTCGGGATTGTACTCACCATTCCGGGTTGTGAATGTCTCACCGCCCTGGAACGTCTGTATGTAATCAAAGGACCTGTCTTCACGATTGAGTTCAACACGGAAGCCTACCAACTCGCCATCGTCGTATTCGTGTCCACAAAACACCGTAAGCCCATCGATATCTATCCCACCTTCTTGCTCAAGATTGTTTGCGGTCGCGCTACCGTCGAAGACACGAGACGCTAGGGGGAAATCAGGCAAAGATCCACCAGATCCACCAGATCCAGATCTTAGCGTGAAGGTGGCCCAGCCACCGTCAACGAAGATCACGTCCTCGCTACCATCTGATGCCGGCTCGACATCCAGGTAGAACGCCTCGAATCCTTCGTCTGCCAAGTCACGGAATCGCAGAAACCAGGTCGTATCTCCGCCAGATTCCAATTGCAGGACGCCAAATGTGCCAGCAAAGAGTATCTCCCAATCGAACGGTTGGGGGGGTATCGTCCCTTTCGAATTGGAAAGTCTCGGTGCCGAAGTCGATCCACCCCGCCTCGCCGTCAAGCTCAACGTCGAACACGGTTCCTTCCAACAACATCGTCGCCATGAATGGACGGCTCTGGTAGAGATCCACAGGATCATCTTCAGGCGCGCCGACACGGAAACGCGTCACTCCGTCTTCGACCACACGAAAGACGCGCGACCAGGTTATTTGCCCATCCGCATCTCCCTGAACCTTGAGGACCAGACGGCCGTTCAAATCAATTTCCCAGGTGAAGTCCGGGCCGGCACCGGTCCCGCCGTTCTTGGTGAAGTCAGAAAGGGCGTCGAGGACGCCGGATTCGGGATTATCGAAGGCGATAAAGCCCTTTTCTTTGAGAGAGTCGGTGCCAACTACTTCGAAGTAGAAAAGCTTCTCGTTGAAGTCGCCTGCCGAGAACTCTACCCTTGTTCCCTGTGTGAGCGCCGAGGCGGCGTCTTGCCGGTCGCGGATTTCGACATCTGGGAGACCAAGAAGAAAGGTTCCGAGTGCGCCCTCAAAGTCCGCAGCGGGCAACTCGAATTGGAGAATGCCGTCTGTTGGAAAGACATCGGCGAATCCGGAAACATTGATTCCCCCTGACGGGTCGTCGAGGCTTTGCAGGAATTGCGCAATGTTCAGCGCCCGTTCCTCATCGCCAAGATCGAACGGGGTCACTCGCTGGACTGCGCCGGTGGGGGGAGGAACGCTACCTAATGTCAGGGCGCCAAGGCGGAAGGTAATGTCTCCCCCACTGGGATCGTAACGGAATTCGCCATCCACGTTGGTAGTCTCGGACCGGCCGTCCTGCAAGACTGCTAGACCTTGTACGGGCGCGTTCACGAACGATGCTACCGAGGTTCTAGGATCGCTCCCAGTTATCGGCGGGTCGCCAACTTCTGTCGTAGTTCCGTTGCCACCGCTACCACATCCGATGAGCAAGGCAGCAGCCGCTGCTGCGAAGATCGGGTATTTCAAGGCAAAACCTGTATTCAGCATCGCTTAACTCCATGATTAGCTGTCAAGTTGTGTCGACGGATTGACTGGATCGTTATTCGTTCTGGTCATGTCACTTGCCAAAAGGGACGTTTTTTGATCGTGATCGAGCCATTCGAGATAACGCCGAATAGCGATGACCGCAGAGACGATCCTTTTGGGACAATTATCACTGAGCCCCACGTCGAATACGCAATAGGCATGCCGTAAGTAACAGTCTGATCGTGGGTCAGATCGGATCTCAATCAGCAATAAGCGGCAAAAAATGTCGCCTGAGTGACCAATCCTTGCCGCACACAAGAGGGTTCGCCTCAACGAATAGTTGCGTGTGCGGTACAGCAGACAAAGCAAGCCGATCTGCAGCGACAGGGAGTCAGATGGCAAGCGCAAAAGTCGACCGCGGGGACGCCCATAGATTTCGTGCTGAAGGGGTAGTCCCGCGGGCTGCTTCGGTGGACGCTAATGGTCTCGGCACCCAAGGCGACCGCAGTCGGCCGGGGATTCTTCGAGTGGAAAAAGAAGACTCATAACTGCCTGTGGCCTACACTGTAAGGTGTCTACTCAGGGTCGACCTGAGAACCTCATCCGTCGAGACCGAGTGCCCGCTCAGCGCGCTGAGCTGCCGCTGGAACGGCTGCCCCGAACAGCCGCTTTGGGTCGCGACCTGCCAAAGTCGTTGATGCGGCGCGTTGACTGCGACCCAGAGTTCGCAGCACCTGGCCCGGAGCTCCACGCCCGGAGTGCCGGGCTCGTAGTGCTCGGTGCTTCGCAC
>SLPP01000102.1 GCA_007131945.1 Paracoccaceae bacterium
AGGACCTCGGCCTTGGGGCGCCAGTCATAGTCGGCGTCGTCGCGCACCGGCGTCCAGTAGAGCCGGCCGCCCAGGCGCCAGGGATCGAGGATCACGCCGTCGAGCAACCCGTCGCCCTTGCGGCTGATGACGGCGCTGCTGTGCTCGATCCGGAACAGCGTCTCCGGCGCGATGGCGCGGTGCATCCGGAGCGTCCGGAACTCCTCCTCGACGAGCCGCGCCTCGATATCCTCGGCCCAGTCGTAGCACAGGCCGCGCTCGCGAAGCCCCAGATGGACCTTGGCGTTGTGGATCAGCGGCGGGTCGGTCACCCGGTATTCCCGCGCCAGCTGCCGGCTGTGGCTGAAGGCGATGCGCGCGGCGCGCTCGGCCTCCTCGGGATCGACCCCCTCGCCGAGGGCGCGGATCGCCCGGGCGAGCTCGGCGACCTCGCGCCGGTCAGCCGCGGGAATGTCCTGCGGGGGCGATGCCGCGCAAGCGCCGAGCGACAGGATCGCCAGGAGCCAGAACAGGCGCCACGATCCCATGATCATCCCCTTCGCCGTCGCGGGCCGGCAGTGCCACGGCCTTCCGCTGCCAGCCCGCGGCGCCAGGGCTGCCCACCGGGACGTCGTCGCGAGCGGAACACGGCCACGGGCCCGGCACCTGCCCGCAGGACGTCCCGGTC
Source organism: Paracoccaceae bacterium (assembly GCA_007131945.1). GTDB lineage: Bacteria > Pseudomonadota > Alphaproteobacteria > Rhodobacterales > Rhodobacteraceae > Pararhodobacter. The sequence continues at coordinate 668 of SLPP01000102.1, forward strand.
GCCCATCGCCACCGGCGGGACCATGCACGTCGACAATCCGCCCCCGGAGCGCCGGAGGACCACGCCGTCCGGACAGGACCGGCCTTCCATGACCTGGTCCAGACGGCTCATCGCGCGGCTTCCATCGGAACGCGACCGGCTTCCCAGGTTCCGGCCTGGGCAAGGATGCGGTCGGGGTCGCGGTAGCGCGCGCGAAGCAGGCGCTCGTAGAGCGCGGCCTCCGCCTGCCGGTCGACGGGCTGCTCCTGGCCCGTCAGGATCCGCAGCGCCTCGTCCAGCGCCGCCACCGTGCCCGATCCCTCGTCGAACTGCGCCTTCTTGCGCCAGACAAGGTCGGCCGGCAGCAGGTCGGCGCAGGCCTTGCGCAGGATCCATTTCTCGGTCGTCGCCCCGGTCGATTCGACGCTTTCCGGATCGGTCCGACAGAGCTTCAGGCTGGCCGGGATCGATTGCGCGAAATCGATCAGCTCGCGGTCGAGGAAGGGCGTCCGCGCCTCCAGGCTCTCGGCCATCGTCACCCGGTCGACGCGCTGCAGGTTGATGTTGTGCATCGTGCCGAGCGAACGCGTCAGCTCGTCGGCCAACGCCCGCGGATCGTCGACATAGCCGTGGTGATAGGTGTAGCCGGCGAAAAGCTCGTCCGCCCCCTCGCCGGTCAGCACCGCCTTGACATGCCTGCGCGCCAGCCGCGCGGCGAAGAGCGTCGGGATCGCCGAGCGCACGAGATCCACATCCGCGCTCTCCAGGTGGTAGATCACATGCGCCAGGTTGTCGGCGAGGTCCTGCGCGGTGAAGGCGTATTCGTGATGCTCCGAGCCGATATGCTCCGCCACAAGGCGCGCGGCACGCAGGTCGGGCGAGCCCTCGGTGCCGACCGAAAAGGTCTTCAGCGGCCCCTTGCCGGCCTCGCGCCGGACCTCCTGCGCGATCGCGGCGATGATCGAGCTGTCGAGCCCGCCGGAGAGGAAGCTGCCCACCTCGACATCGGCGACCATCCACTTGGCGACCGCCTCCTCCAGCACCAGCCGCAACTCGCGCGCGGTGCGGTCGATGTCGTGGCCGGCCTCGTGCGCGGCGGCGCCCTGCGGCATGCGATACCAAGTCCGCCAGCCGTCGCGGCTGTCGTAGAGGCTGCCGGGCGGGATCGCCTCGATCCGCGCGACCGGCACGCCGTCGAAGGCCTTCAGCTCCGACGCGAAGGCATGGCCGCCATCGAGCCGGGCGACATAGAGCGGCTTGATCCCCAGCGGGTCGCGCGCCGCGATGATCCGGTCACGCGTGGCGAGCACGAAGGCGAACATGCCGTCGAGCTTCGATATCCAGCGCGACCGGCCGGAGCGGAAGAGATGCAGGATCGTCTCGCTGTCGCTCGCCGTCTCGAAGGCGCTTTCGCCGAGGATCGCGCGCAGGTCCATGTGGTTGTAGATCTCGCCGTTGGCGACAAGGATGTCGCCGGTCTGGTAGATCGGCTGTCTTCCATCCTCGGGGCCGATGATCGACAGCCGGCAATGCGCCATGATCACCGGCGCGCCCGGCAGCCGCGCCAGCTCGACCGCATCCGGGCCGCGATGGGCGATCCTGTCGATCATCCGGGCGGCAAGCGCCTCGTCCTCGATGTTCCACAGGCAGACGAATCCACACAAAGCGCCATCCTCCCTCGCTCGGCGCCGGCCATCCGGGCAGCGCGCAGGGCGGGATATATCACATCGGCCGGCGTGGACAAAAACCCCGCGCCGCGCCGACACTGCCCGGCGCGCTTCGGCGCCGGAAGAAAGGTTTCACTGTGGTTAACGGGGCAGATATATCTCTCCAGATCAGTGGCTTGCCAGAATGCTCGCATGCGAGCACCCGGCCGGGCAGGGCCGCGCCGCCCTGCCGGACGAAAGCGGGGCGAGGACTTGCGCCCCCGCCCCGTCCCGTCTCCCGTGCGACCGTGTCGGCCGTGTCGGCCTGACGGTCAGCAGCTGTAGTAGTACTGGTACTCGACCGGGTGCGGCGTGTGCTCGTAGGCGTAGACCTCTTCCCACTTGAGCGCCATGTAGCCCTCGAGCTGGTCCTTGGTGAAGACGTCGCCGGCGAGCAGGAAGTCGTGATCCTCGGCCAGCGATTCGAGCGCCTCGCGCAGGCTGCCGCAGACCGTCGGGATGCCGGCCAGTTCCTCGGGCGGCAGGTCGTAGAGGTCCTTGTCCGACGAGGGGCCCGGATCGATCTTGTTCTTGATCCCGTCGATCCCGGCCATCAGGAGCGCCGCGAAGCACAGGTAGGGGTTGGCCGACGGGTCGGGAAAGCGGGCCTCGACGCGCTTCGCCTTCGGGCTCTCGGCCCAGGGGATGCGGATGCAGCCCGAGCGGTTGCGGGCCGAATAGGCGCGCAGCACCGGCGCCTCGAAGCCCGGGATCAGCCGCTTGTAGCTGTTGGTCGAGGGGTTGGTGATCGCGTTCAGGGCCTTGGCGTGCTTGAGGATCCCGCCGATGAAGTAGAGCGCCTCCTGGCTGAGATCGGCATACTTGTCGCCGGCGAAGAGCGGCTTGCCGTCCTTCCAGATCGACATGTTGACATGCATGCCCGTCCCGTTGTCGCCCTTGATCGGCTTCGGCATGAAGGTCGCCGAACGGCCATAGGCATGGGCGACGTTGTGGATCACGTACTTGTACTTCTGCAGCTCGTCCGCCTGCTTGGTCAGCGTGCCGAAGACCAGCCCCAGCTCGTGCTGGCAGGACGCCACCTCGTGGTGGTGCTTGTCGACATTCATGCCGATCGCCTTCATCGTCGACAGCATCTCCGAGCGCATGTCCTGGCCCGCATCGATCGGGTTGACCGGGAAATAGCCGCCCTTGACGCCGGGGCGATGGCCCATGTTGCCGGCCTCGTATTCGGTGTCGGTGTTCCAGGCGCCGTCGATCGCGTCGACCTCGTAGGCGACCTTGTTCATCTTCACCGAGAAGCGCACGTCGTCGAAGACGAAGAACTCGGCCTCGGGGCCCCAGTAGGACGTGTCACCGATGCCGGTCGAGACCAGGTAGGCCTCGGCCTTCTGCGCGGTCGAGCGCGGATCGCGGCTGTAGGATTCGCCGGTATCGGGCTCGACGACACTGCAATGCAGGCACAGCGTCTTCTCGGCGTAGAACGGGTCGATATAGGCCGTCGCGGTATCCGGCATGAGCTTCATGTCGGACTGGTCGATCGACTTCCAGCCGGCGATCGAGGAGCCGTCGAACATGAAGCCTTCCTCGAGGAAATCCTCGTCGACCAGATGCGCCATGACGGTGACATGCTGCAGCTTGCCGCGTGGATCGGTGAAGCGGACGTCGACGTATTCGACCTCTTCGTCCTTGATGGTGCTGAGAACCTTCTCGACGCTCATGTGTCTCCCCTGAGTTCTGGAAAAAGCGTGTTAGACGGCATCCTCGCCGGTCTCGCCGGTGCGGATGCGGATGACCTGTTCGACCGGCGTGACGAAGATCTTGCCGTCGCCGATCTTGTCGGTGCGGGCGGCGGCGATGATCGCCTCGATGGCGGCCTCGACCATGTCGTCGGCCAGCACCACCTCGAGCTTCACCTTGGGCAGGAAATCGACCACGTATTCCGCGCCTCGGTAGAGCTCGGTGTGACCCTTCTGGCGGCCGAAGCCCTTGACCTCGATCACCGAAAGCCCCTGAATGCCGATCTCCTGCAGCGCCTCCTTCACTTCGTCGAGCTTGAAGGGCTTGATGATGGCTTCGATCTTCTTCATGGCGGTCACTC
>SLPP01000281.1 GCA_007131945.1 Paracoccaceae bacterium
ATGCAATCTTGACGCGCAGGGACGAACACCCTAAACGGCATCGTATCGGCGGGTTGGCGGAGAGGTTACGCAGCGGATTGCAAATCCGTGTAGACCGGTTCGATTCCGGTACCCGCCTCCATTTCGATCTAAATCAATGGCTTAGCTTCGTAGCTCTCAGGTGTGACACAAAGTGGGACACATCGCCAATGATGCTGTCATCCTACCTAAGCCCCTCCAGACACGGGGTGTACTACTTCCGCTGGCCTCTTCCTGCTTCAGCGCGGTGTTCCGGTCGTGGCAGCTTACGCCTGTCCTTACGCAAGCGTTGCCCGAACCGGGCTGGTGATCTGGCGCGATATCTTGCATCCTGTGGGCGGTTGATACGGGATAACAGAGCCTTGGCAGGACTTCGGAGGGACGAAATACGGGAAAAGGTTCAGGCGTACTTCAAAGCGCAGCTGGACCAGTACATCGAGCGGCTGGAGCGGCGCGGCCTGTCGAAGTAGTAGATGCCGTTCCGCTGTATCAGGTTGGGGTATCTGGCCATGTCGACAAGGGTGCTCATTGTAGCAGCCCCTTGTAGCAACCTTCCAGAAAACCCATGACTTCTCAGTAAGTTATTGCCGTGCCTCAGAGAAGTTTTCGATGGTGGAGCCAAGGGGAGTCGAACCCCTGACCTCTTGAATGCCATTCAAGCGCTCTCCCAACTGAGCTATGGCCCCACCGAGGCGCGGGTCGAGCCCGCGCGAGGTGTTTATTGAAGACCGGTCGGGCGCGCAAGTGCAAAGTTCGGCCCCCGACGTGGCGGGCGTGGCTCAGTCGTCGTCGTCGTCGTCGACATCGGACAACTCGTCGAACGAGACCGTGTCGTCGTCCTCGTCCTCGAGGAGCGCTTCGTCCTCGACCGCGACATCGTCGTCGTCGAGCAGCACCTCGCCGTCCTCGACCGGTTCCTTGCGGACGCTCTTGGTCTTCTCCGTCTCGGGTTGCGGCACCGCGCCCTTGCGCCCGGGCAGATCGATCTCGACGACCTCCCCGGTATAGGGGCTCACGACCGGGTTGCGGTTCAGATCGTAGAACCGCTTGCCGGTGGTCGGGCAGATGCGCTTGACGCCCCATTCTTCCTTGGGCATGCGATTCCTTTCCTGTTGCATGGACCGGCGCCCGTTGCCACAGGAGCGCTGCCGTGTCAAAGGCTTTGTCGTCACCTTCCGATGACACGGCGCGTCGCATCGATCCACCCCCTCGGAACCATGCCGAAACCATGACCAAGCGAAGCCGCGAGACGGTCCTGCCGGGGGCGCCGCCGATCGCGGTGCAATGGCGCTGGCATGCGCGCGCGCGGCGGATGTCGCTGCGCGTCTCGCAACTCGACGGGCGGGTGACGCTGACCCTGCCGTTGCGGGCCAACCCCGCCGTGGCCGAGGCCTTCCTGCACGAGCGCAGCGACTGGCTGCGCACCGCGCTCACCCGGGCGCATGCGCCCTGTCCGGTCGCGGCAGGGACCCTGTTGCCGGTCGCGGGCCGCACGTTGTGCGTGACGCCGGCGGATACCGGCGCGATCGCGATTGCCGGCGGGCAGCTCGTCGTGCCCACCCGCGGCGCACCGGGGCCGCGGATCGCCGCCTGGCTGAAGCTCGACGCGCGCGACCGGCTGGCGCGGGAGGTCGAGGGTTTCGCCGAGAAACTGGGGCGTGCGCCGCGGTCGCTCCGGCTGCGCGACACGCGGTCGCGATGGGGATCCTGTTCCTCTGCCGGCGATCTGATGTTCTCCTGGCGCCTTGCCATGGCCCCGCCCGAGGTGCTGGCCTATGTCGCGGCGCACGAGGTGGCGCATCTGGCGCAGATGAACCATTCGCCGGCCTACTGGGAGACGCTGGCCGGGCTGATGCCGGACTATGCCGCGCCCCGCGCCTGGCTGCGGGCCGAAGGCGCGGCGCTGCATCGCTTTCGCTTTGCCGCCGAGGCATGAGACCCGCCACGCCCGCCGGCTCCGAGCGGTCGAACACGGCTGGTGTGCAAGCTTGCACAAACAGGCAATCATCTGATCTTCATGGATTTCCCGTTTCGCGTTAACCTTGTTGAAAGCATGCACCGCGGCGCTTTCGGGTGCGTGCGGGCGGCCATCGTTGCGCGCCCGCTTGACGGAACCGCGGGGCTGTGCTGACGCTGTGGAATGCTGCGCACGCCCCGCCAACCGGTCGACCTGTCCCAGCTTTCGGCGCATGACCGCGTCTATCGCAGCCTGCGCGCGCAGGTGATGCATGGCGAGCTGGCGCCCGGCCAGCCGCTGACGCTGCGCGGGATCGGCCAGCAATTCGGCGTCTCGATGACGCCGGCGCGCGAGGCGGTGCAGCGGCTGGTCGCCGAGGGGGCGCTGACGCTGTCGGGCTCGGGGCGGGTGGCGACGCCGGAGCTGTCCACCGAGCGGATCGAGGAACTGGCCTCGATCCGGGCGCTCCTGGAGCCTGAACTCGGCAGCCGAGCGCTGCCGCGGGCGCATTCGGCGCTGATCGACCGGATGGAGGCGATCAACGCCGCGATCACCGATGCGGTCATGCGCCAGGACGCGGTCACCTATATCCGCAGCAACCTGGAGTTCCACCGTACGCTCTATCTGCGCGCGCAGAGCCCGGCGATGCTGGCGATGGTCGAGACGCTCTGGCTGCAGCTCGGCCCGACGATGCGCGCGCTTTACGGGCGACTGCGGCGCAACACGCCGCCGCAACAGCACCGGATGATCCTTTCGGCGCTCAAGGCCGGCGACAATCCGGGACTGCGGTTGGCGCTGCGCACCGACGTGACGCAGGGACTGCGGCATCTGGCCGGCTGAGCACGGCCGTTGCCGGCCGGTCAGGGCCCCGACGATCCGACCCGGACGATCCAGCCACCGGCATGCGCCCGGCAGTCGGCGTGGCGTGCATGCTGCGCCTCGGAATGGCATCGACCCGGGCAGGGGCTGGCGCCACCGGCCGGTTGCCCGCGCTCATCCCGGCAGGTGGCGCCGGCGCAGGCTTTCGGGACGCCCCGGCAGCCCGAGCCGCGCATCGCCGCGCGGCTGGCGCGAGACGACGCCACCCTTCGAGATCACCGCCAGACGAGCCGGGCGCAGGCGCAGGGCCTCGACGGGATCGCCGGCATCGAGCACGACGAGCGAGGCCTGGCAGCCCGGTTCCAGCCCGTAGTCACGCAGGCCGAGGATGCGCGCATTCTCGACCGTCACCATGTCGTATGAGCGCCGCATCTCGTCGGGATGGGTCATCTGCGCGACATGCAGGCCCATGAAGGCCACGTCCAGCATGTCCGCCGTGCCCAGGCTGTACCACGGGTCGCGCACGCAATCCTGCCCCCAGCCCACCGTGATCCCCTGCGCCTGCATCTCCTTCACCCGCGTCAGGCCGCGGCGTCTGGGGTAGCTGTCGTGCCTTCCCTGCAGGACGATGTTGATCAGCGGATTAGGGATCGCCGCCACCCCCGCCTCGGCGATCAGCGGCAGGAGCTTCGAGACATAGTAGTTGTCCATCGAATGCATCGAGGTCAGGTGCGAACCCGCCGCCCGGCCCTCAAGGCCATGGCGGCTCACCTCCTGCGCCAGCGTCTCGACATGGCGGCTGAGCGGGTCGTCGGTCTCGTCGCAATGCAGGTCGACGGGCAGGCCGCGCTCGGCGGCGATGGTGCAGAGGTCGCGGACCGAGCGCGCGCCCTCCTCCATCGTGCGTTCGAAATGCGGGATGCCGCCGACGACATCGACCCCGCGGTCGAGCGCGCGGATCAGGTTCGCCCGCCCATTCGGCGCCCGGTAGAGCCCGTCCTGGGGAAAGGCGACGAGCTGCAGGTCGATGTAGTCCCTGACCTTCTCGCGCACCTCCAGAAGCGCGGTCACGGTGTTCAGGTGATCGGGTGTCGTGTCGACATGGCTACGAATGGCCAGAAGGCCCATCGACACCGCCCAGTCGCAATAGTCGAGCGCGCGGGCGACCATCGCCTCGACCGTCGCGATCTCGCGCAGCTCGCCCCAGAGCGCGATCCCCTCGAGCAGCGTGCCCGAGGCGTTGATCCGCGGCTGGCCGTAGCTCAGCGTCGCGTCCATGTGGAAATGCGGATCGACGAAGGGGGGCGAAACCAGATCGCCCGTGGCGTCGATCACCTCGCCCGCCGCGACATCGTCGGGCAGCCGCTCGACCGCCGCGATCCGGTCGCCCCGGATGCCGATATCGGCCACGCGCCCGTCGGGCAGGGTGCCGCCCCTGACGATCAGGTCGAACATCAGCGCTCTCCCTTGCTGTAGGGCACCATCAGCGCGGCCGGCACCGCGGCGCGGCGCGACATGACGACGAGCGCGAGGATCGAGAGCAGGAAGGGCAGCATGAGGAACACCTGGTAGGGGATGTCGGCGCCGAG
>SLPP01000251.1 GCA_007131945.1 Paracoccaceae bacterium
CTCTGGTGGTTCATCTTCAACCCGACGCTGGGGATCCTGCCCTACATGCTGGACATGGTCGGCTACGACTGGAACCACCGGCGCAGCGGCACCGACGCGATGATCATGGTCATCATCGCCTCGGCCTGGAAGCAGATCAGCTACAACTTCCTCTTCTTCCTCGCCGGCCTGCAATCGATCCCGCATTCGCTGATCGAGGCCGCGGCGATCGACGGCGCCAGCCGGATGAAGCGGTTCTGGACCATCGTCTTCCCGCTTCTGTCGCCGATCACCTTCTTCCTGATGGTGGTCAACATCGTCTACGCGATGTTCGACACCTTCGGCGTCATCCACGCCACGACCGAGGGCGGGCCGGCGCAGGCCACCAACATCCTCGTCTACAAGGTCTATCGCGACGGCTTCGTCAATCTCAACATCGGCTCCTCGGCGGCGCAGTCGGTGATCCTGATGTCGATCGTCATCATCCTGACCGTGATCCAGTTCCGCTACATCGAGCGGCGGGTGAATTACTGAGGGGCGCGCCATGGTCGAGAACAACCGCTGGGGCACCCTCTTCGCCCATCTGATCCTGATCCTCGGCGTCGCCATCGTCGTCTTCCCGGTCTATGTGGCGATCATCGCCTCGACGCATCCGCCGGGCACCTTCGTGCGCGGGGTGATGCCGCTCTGGCCCGGCACGCATGGCTGGGAGAACTACTGGACGGTGATCACCGAGGGCCGCTCGCGCGCCGGCACGCCGCCGATCGCGGGGATGATGTGGAACAGCTTCATCATGGCGATGGCGATCACCATCGGCAAGCTCTCGATCTCGATCCTCTCGGCCTTTGCCATCGTCTATTTCCGCTTTCCGTTCCGCATCTTCTTCTTCTGGATCATCTTCCTGACGCTGATGCTGCCGGTCGAGGTGCGGATCGTGCCGACCTTCCAGGTGGTGGCGAATCTGGGCATGCTGAACTCGTTCGCCGGGCTCTCGATCCCGCTGATCGCCTCGGCGACCGCGACCTTCCTCTTCCGGCAGTTCTTCATGACCGTGCCCGAGGAGCTGATGGAGGCCGCGCGGGTCGATGGCGCGGGGCCGATGAAGTTCTTCAAGGACATCCTGCTGCCCTTGTCGATCACCAATATCGCGGCGCTCTTCGTGATCATGTTCATCTACGGCTGGAACCAGTATCTCTGGCCGCTGCTGATCACCACCGATCCGAACTACTACACCATCGTCATGGGCATCCAGCGGATGGTGACCGGTGGCGATTCCGAACCGCTCTGGCATCTGGTGATGGCGACGGTGGTCCTCGCCGCGCTGCCGCCGGTGCTGGTGATCCTTCTGATGCAACGGCTCTTCGTGAAGGGCCTGACCGAGACGGAGAAGTAAGCCATGGCCTCGATCACCATGGACGACCTGCACAAGGTCTATGCCGGCGGCGTGCAGGCCGTGACCGGTGTCAGCCTCGACATCGCCGACGGCGAGATGATCGTGCTGGTGGGACCCTCGGGCTGCGGCAAGTCTACGCTCCTGCGCATGGTGGCGGGGCTGGAGACGATCACGAGCGGAACGCTGAAGATCGGCGAGCGGGTGGTGAACAGGCTCGAGCCCGCCGACCGCGACATCGCCATGGTGTTCCAGAACTACGCGCTCTATCCGCACATGACGGTCTACAACAACCTCGCCTACGGGTTGAAGAACCGCCGCTTCCCAAAGGCCGAGATCGACCGCCGCGTGCGCGAGGCGGCCGAGATGCTGGAGATCGCCCCCTTCCTCGACCGCAAGCCGCGGCAGCTTTCCGGCGGGCAGCGGCAGCGCGTGGCGATGGGAAGGGCGCTGGTGCGCGAGCCGGCGGCGTTCCTCTTCGACGAGCCGCTCTCGAACCTCGACGCCAAGCTGCGGGTGCAGATGCGGGTCGAGATCCGGCAGCTGCAGAAGCGGCTCGGCACGACCTCGCTCTATGTCACCCACGACCAGCTCGAGGCGCTGACCATGGCCGACCGGCTGGTGGTGCTGAACGGCGGCGTGATCGAGCAGGTGGGCACGCCGATGGATGTCTATCGCCGCCCCGCCTCGGTCTTCGTCGCGGGCTTCATCGGCTCGCCGGCGATGAACATGATCGACATGGACTATCTCCGCGCGAGCGATGCGGGCGGGGCGGTCGATCATCTGCCGAAAGGAACCGACCTCGTGGGCATCCGCCCCGACGACCTGAGCGTCGGCGAGGGCGGGCCCGAGGCGCTGCGGCTCAAGGGCGAGGTGGTGCTGGTCGAGCCGGCGGGGGCCGAGAGCCACATCTACGTCAATCTCGCCGGCTCCCACCAGCCGATCACGGTGCGCATCCCCGGCCTGCCCGATCTGGCCGAGGGCGCGCGGGTGCCGATCCACGCCCCGCGCGAGGCGCTGCATCCCTTCGACCGCGAGACCGGGCGGCGGACCGATGGGGCCGACCCCGCCTCGGCCGGGGCGCGCCGGGCCCGGATGCAGGGTGCCTGATCGCGGCACTCGCGAAGGCCGTTGCCAAGCCGGGGAAGGCCGATCAGACTGGGCCCCGGCGCGGCGATGGCAACGGACGGGGAGGCGGCATGCAGACGCAATATACCGGGCTTCTGGGCATCCTGCACCTGGCGCTGGTCATCTGGGCGGCGGTCTCGATCCTCGGCGCGCCGGTCGGCACCGGGACCAAGGTCCTCTGGATCCTGCTGGTGCTGGTCTTCCCGATCGTCGGTCTGATCCTGTGGTTCCTGTTCGGCCCGCGCAAGGCATGAGCGGCGCGCGATGATCCTCGGCATCGGTTCGGACCTGGCGAATATCGAGCGGATCGAGGCGACGCTCGCCCGGTTCGGGACGCGTTTCACCGCGCGGGTCTTCACGCCCGAGGAATCCGCCACCGCCGAGGCCCGCCACCAGACCGCCGCCACCTACGCCAAGCGATGGGCGGCGAAGGAGGCCTGCTCGAAGGCGCTCGGCACCGGGTTGCGGATGGGCATCGCCTGGCGCGACATGGCGGTGCGCAACCTGGCGACCGGCCAGCCGCGGATGGTGCTGACCGGCTGGGCGGCCGAGCGGCTCGGCGCGATGACGCCGGCGGGGCACGAGGCCGTGGTGCATGTCTCGCTCGCCGACGATCACCCCTGGGCGCAGGCCTTCGTGGTGATCGAGGCCCGCCCGTCGCCACCCGGCCCGCCTAGCCCGCCGCCCCCTGCAGGAGCCTGATCAGCGCGGCCAGCGCGGTCAGCGCCGCCGCCTGCAGCGCGAAGGCGAGAAGCCCCAGCGCGAGGCCCGCGCCGAGGCCCACGGGCCGGCCCAGCCAGCCGGCCAGCGCGGCGACGTGCAGGGGCAGCGCCGCGATGACCGTCGCGTAGAGATAGGCCCCCGACAGGTTGCCGAAGGCCGCCGCCTGCATCAGCGTCGGCGCGACCACGCGCAACGCCTGCACCGGATCGCCGCCGAAGGAGCCGAAGGCGAGGGCGGAGCCGGCGAAGACGAGCGCGTGCAGCGCCAGGAACAGCCCGACCCGCGCCAGCAGATCCAGCGCAACGATTCGCCCCGGGCCGCTGCGCCCGGACCGCAGGCGGGCGTAGAGCAGAAGGCTCGCGGCGTTGACCGCGAAGACGACGGGCAGGCCGTTGGTCAGGACCTGGCGCAGGAAGCGTCCGCCCGCGGCACCGCCGGCGAGCAGATGCGCCGCCATGCCGGGGTTGAGCGCGACATAGAGCGCCACCGCCGGCAAGAGTCCGGCGAGGCTGAGCAGCAGGAGGTTCCGGGCGAAGCGCCCCGCCGGCAGGCCGGGTGCGAAATGCCGGTCGAGCGCCTGCAGGATGGCGGTCTCGATGTCCGCTGCGCGTCGCATCGGGGCCCTCCGCTGGTTTCGGCGCGCGCGTCGCGGCCCGTGTCCGGGGCACGCGCGCACGAGTCGGATGCCCGCAGGATAGCAGATCCGGCGCCTGCCGCGATCCCGTCGCCCGATCCGCGCCGCGGTCGGCGCTTTGGACGGCCGCCGCCGCGCCGCGCGGGGCCTCGACGGCACGCCTGCGGCAGGCGGCGCTACCCGGCCCATGCCTTCGCGTGCCGACCGGCTTCCGACCTTCGCACCGGTCGCCGGCGGCGCGGCTTTTGTCGCTGCCGCCGATCGCCCGCGTGCCGGGCATCGGAACCGGACGCGGACGTCACCGCATCCGCCGCGGGCATGGCGCGGACACGGAAAACGGCTTCCCGCCCAGGCCCTGAACCTTTGCCCGATCAGGCTGCTTTTCTTGTTTTCTTGGCTCCGGCGGTAGGGATCGAACCTACGACCAATTGATTAACAGTCAACTGCTCTACCGCTGAGCTACGCCGGAATCGCGCCGCATATAGCAATGCTGGACTGCGACGTCCAGAGGCAA